>JAJYLU010000204.1 GCA_021787505.1 Nitrospirota bacterium
CGCCCACCGGGATCGGCCTCATATACGGCCCCATCAGGCCCGTCACGAAGGCCATGGGAAGAAGGGCCGCGATCACGGTAAACGTCGCGAGGATGGTCGGGTTGCCCACTTCATCAACCGCAAGCACCGCGGTGAGCGGGTCGATCTTGTGGAGCTTGAAATGCCGGTGTATGTTCTCCACGACTACGATCGCATCGTCGACGAGAATGCCTATCGAGAAGATAAGGGCAAAGAGCGTCACCCTGTTCAGAGTATATCCGTAGAGATAGTTGATCAAAAGGGTGAGGGCGAGCGTCACCGGGACCGCCACTGCCACCACCACCGACTCCCGCCAGCCGAGGGCGAGCGCGATAAGGATAATGACCGAAAGAGAGGCAATCAGGAGGTGGTCCAGGAGCTCGTCCGACTTCTCCTTTGCGGTCTCTCCGTAGTTACGCGTCGTGGTGACCTCGACGCCGGAGGGGATATAGCTCCCGCGAAGCGCCGCGATCTTTCCGATCGCATCGTCCGCCACGATGCTCGCGTTCGATCCCTTCTTCTTCGAAACCGTGAGCGTCACCGCCTCGTATTGTCCGGCATGAGAGTATTTGGGACTTATTCCCTTATCGGCAGCAGCAGGTCCAAGACCCATGAAAACGTAATTCGCGGGTACTTCAGGCCCGTCCGAAATCGCAGCAACATCCCTGAGATACACCGGTCTGCCGTCATCCACTCCGATAACCAGCGAACCGACCTCATCGGCGTTCTTCAGAAAACCGCCGGTGTCAACCAGATATTCCCTGTTGCCCTCGGAAAATGCGCCCGAGGGCAGCATAAAATTCGCCTTTTGGAGTGCCCCCATGATCTGGAACGAGGATGCGCGATATGCCTTAAGTCGCACGGGATCGAGCAGGATCTTCACCTGTCTCCGTTGTCCTCCGATCACCATAGTCTCCGACACGTTCTTGTCCTTCTTTATCTCGTCGCAGACCTCAAATGCGATGCGGCGGAGTTCATAACCGCTGTAGCGGTTGCTCCAGAGGGTAAAAGTCGCGATCGGGACATCGTCGATCGACTTCGGCTTTACCAGAGGCTGAGAAACGCCCGGGGGGATGATGTCATAGTGGGACATCAGCTTGTTATAGAGTTTCACGATGCTGTCTTCCATGTTCTGGCCGACATAGAAACGGACGATCGTCAGGCTCATCCCCGGCTTCGTGATCGAATACACATATTCCACGCCCTTTATCTCCCAGAGCAGTTTTTCCATCGGGCCCGTAACGCGCGATTCGACCTCTTTTGCCGACGCGCCGGGATAGGCGACCATCACGTCGATCATCGGCACCACGATCTGAGGCTCTTCCTCCCTCGGAGTCACGATAACTGCAAAGACACCCGATAACAGCGCAGCAATGACGATCAGCGGCGTCAGCTTCGATTTGATGAACGACTTTGCGATTTTTCCGGATATTCCGATTCCGTTCATAGATTCACCCTATCTTCTGACCGCCGACAGCGTGCCGCTTTTATGGCTTTTTGACGCATGTGCGCCTTCTTTCTTCGTGCTTTAATTTGCAGCCTCAACCGCCAACCCTCCGTCGACCGCCTTATCCACGCCCTCCACGACCACCCTGTCCCCCGGATTGAGACCGCTGAGTATTTCGAGGCCCCCGCCGTATCTCCTGCCAACCTTGACCAGCCGATAGGTGATGACCGACTCCTTGTCGACGACGTATACGCCGGTAAGCTGGCCCCGTTCCACTATTGCCCCTTCCGGGACAAGGAGCGCCTCCCGCTTTCCGACCGGAATCGAGACCTTTGCGTAAAAGCCGTTTCTCAGCCCCTCGTCTTTCACGCCGATCTTAACCAGAAAGCTCCTGCTCACCGGATCGACAGAAGGGACGACCTCCGTCACAAGCCCTCTTATATGTTTGTTCATCGACTCCAAAAACACCTCGGCCTCCATGCCCGGTCTGATCTTTCCTGCAAGTCTCTCATCTATGTTGATATCGATCCGGTAAGAGGAGTTGTCCTCGACCGTCAGAAGAGGAACACCCGGCACCGCCATGCTTCCGGCCTCTATCTTCTTTTCTGTCACGATGCCCGCCACCGGCGAAGTCACCCTGGTGAACCCGGCGTAGACCTTCACCTCGTTCACACCGGCCAAGGCGCGGCCAACCGCCGCCTTCGCCCGCTCGTAATCGATATCGGCCACGCGCTTTTGCGTCTTTATCTGGTCGAATTCCTGTCCGGTCAGCGCCTTCTCGTCGTACATTTTCTTGTACCGCCCGTATGTAATGCCGACGAGCATTCTGTTTTCGTCCGCCGCCTCGAGCGCCTTCTGCGCCTCCAGGTAGCCTTCTCTCGCCCCTTTCAACTTCTGCGCGACATCACTGTCGTCGATCGTCAGCAAGAGATGCCCTGCCGTGACCCTGTCTCCCTCCCTCACCCTGATCGAAGTCACCGTGCCCATCACCCGGCTCGCAACGCTGCTCACCGTCTTCGCCTTGACCGTTCCCGAGGTTTCATAATACTCGTCGACCACAGACGGCGCAATAGCCTCCGCCCTTATGCCCGAAACCCGGGGCCTCTCCACCTTTTCCGTACCAGGCTTTATCTTTTCCTTGCAGCCGCCAAGAAATACCGCTGCTACGATCAATATGAAAACACTCATCTTCCGCATATTGTTCCTCCGATGACTCCAACATTGCATACCAAATATAAATGAGAGAAAGGCGAATATGATGAAAAAGGTCCATAATCTGAGGCACCGCATGGCCCCGGCATATGGCCACAAACCTTTTTCCGACTGTCACTCAAGGTTAAAACTGCGTTTACGTGAATCAAAATAGATCTTTGCCGAATTTATGGACTTTTTCAGCATGTTCGCCTTCTCCTTTATCCATATGTGAAGGATAAAATATTGTCCTCTCGCCCGGTTTCATTCCTGCAGTCCGAGATCACGCATTATCGTGCCGCTCTGGAAGCCGAGGTTCGCGACCGCAGTCAGATAGGCGCCCTCTCTGTCCACAACAGTCGCCCTCGCGCCGTCGAGGCTCGTCTGTACGTCGAGCAGGTCCACGATGGTCGACAGCGAGTTTTCGTATCGTTTCTTCACGAGCCGCCTGCTCTCCTCCGCCGACTTCATGGCGGCTTGCGCGAGATCGAGACCTTTCTTTGCCTCCCCGACTCCAAGATAGGCGTCGTAGACCATGAAGGATATCTGTTTTTTCATCCCGTCGACATATGCCGCGGTCTCGGCGATAGTATGCTTCGCCTTCTGCCTCTCATGCTCCCGCTTCACACCGTCGAAAAGTTCCCACCTGAGGAATGCCGACATCTGCCAGCTGTCGCCCTCATCGCCGAAGGGATTGCGATGGCTGTTCAGTTGGTACGATCCCCCGATACCGAAGACGGGAAGATATCCCGCATTTGCCATCCTCAGCGAGTTTTCCGCATTTCTATACCTCTCCTGAAGCGACTTCAGGTCGCTCCTGGAAAGCGCCGCTTCATAGTAATAGTCCAGGTCTCTTGGCGCCAGGTCGGGTCTTTCATCGGCTGCATCCATCGATTCCGTAAGACCGAGTGTCAGCCCGAGCGCCCTCTTGGCCACTTTCAGCCCCTTCGTGGCGGAAACGAGCCTTTCTTCTGCGGACGCAACGGCAACGCTCGCCCTCAGCATATCCGAATAGAGGCCGAGGCCCGAATTATACCTCGTCTCTGCGATCCTTTCGTGTTCCTTCGCGTCGCTGACCGCCTTCTCCGCGACCGCGACGAAGGACTTTGCCGTCTGGACCCCAAGGTACGTTTTCACTACACGGAACGCGACGTCCTCCCGCTTCCGCACGAATTCCTCGCCCTTCGCCGCCGACTCCCTCTTAGCCATGTCGACCGCAATATACGCCTTCGGAGCAAATATCGGCTGCTCAAAAGAGAGGCCTGTCTGGAAATCATTGATCGCAGGCGGATGGTTGAGCGAGGAAATCTCAAAGTCGGACTGTTCAAACCGGGCCTGATTCAGTTTTGCCATAAAGGCGTACGTAGGATTGTTCGTGCGCATGAACCGTTCCTCAAAAGTAATCTTGGGCAGTAGGAAACTCCGCGCGATGCCTATGTCCTCCTTCGTCGCCAATACAGACTCGCTCGACGCCAGTATCTCGGGATTGCCCTTCTCAGCCAGCGAAAGCGCCTCCTTCAGCGTAAGAGACCTCTCCCCGTCCGCGTCCGCCGGTGCGGAAGCGGCGAGCAGCATTAATACGAATTCCAGCGCCGTGATGATTCGAATATGCATAACATACCCCCTGGGACTAACGGACCTTCTTGCTGGTCTTCATAAAATCCAACAATGTCTTCATGTCGCACCTGCCCGTCTTTTTCTGGAACGTTTCGCAGTCCTGCAACGACCTGAGATCCTCTGCTAAAATCGTATCAGACTTCAGGGCCTCCTTCAATAAAGAAACGATCTTCTTCCTTAGAGGGTCCATTCCTCTGTTGATCGAATAAAAGACCAGCTTACCCTGTTTTCTTTCCCCGAGAAAACCCGCCCCGTCGAGGAGCATCAGGTTCCGCGATACCAGCGGTTGAGGGATGCCCAGTATCCCCATCAGCTGGCAAACGCACAACTCCTTCTTCGTAAGTACCATCAGGATCCTCAGCCGCGCAGGATCGGAAAGCAGGTGCATGATCTTGGCGAATTCCTTCATATCAACATATAACCATATGATTATATGTTCTGTCAAGCGTTTTTATCCTCGCTCGCCGCATCACGTCCAGGAACAATATGGACCAATTCCTGACTGCGGAGACTGCCCCTCTCCCGATTGACAATTCCCTCACCCGTGCTACCATGTTGCTAA
>JAJYLU010000205.1 GCA_021787505.1 Nitrospirota bacterium
ACCCAATGGAGATGAAACAAGAAACCTCTTCGAAGGAAACGGCGGAAACCAAGAAAGAAACAACCGTATAGCGTTACCGTAAGACGAGCTGACCGCTGAGGGCTCTTAGCTTAAGGCAAGAGCTATTTTGGTCAGGCGTTCAGGCTGAAGAATGCAGCGCCCGCAGCAAGACGGTGTGGCTTCGCCGTATTTCCAGATCACGGATCACTTCAAATCCCCGACTTTGCACAACTGAAAGGGTCTTCGCAAAATCCGGCTTTGATACATGCCCCCTCGGTTCCGCCAGCAACAATTTTCCGGCCGGTTTCATTGTGTGGTGAATTTCGGAAAATAAATTTTCCTTATCAGGCACCTCATGGACCAGGGCAAAGACAAGAGCAAAATCGATTTTGCCGGCAAGGTCGCTCACTCCAAGCGAACTCTGACTGCAAACCCGCGCGTCAATTCTGTCGGCCAGCCCCGCCTTCTTCGCTCTCCTGAGGAGACCTTCAATCATTTTTTCCTGCAGATCAATACAGACAACCCTGCCTTTTTCGCCCACCAGCTTCGCCATCGGCAAGGAAAAAAATCCCATGCCGCAGCCGATATCCAGGGTACTCATGCCTTCTTCTACGAAAGGCTTCACAATCTCGTCGGGGTCCTGCAAAAGACGCCTCAACGGACTCGCCAGCAGATATCCTAACCACCAGGGACAGACTCTGTGACTCAATTCATACCTTTCCAGAAAAAAAGTGCTCTGCCAATTTCCTCTCCAGCTAGTGCAGCGTCTCCTCTTCGGCCGTAGTCACCTCCTTTTCGAGCCGCTCCTGCCCCCGAATGATCGAGAGTCTCACCTCCTTGCCTATCGGCCATTCGGCGAGGAAATGGTGGAGGTGGTCCACGCTTGTGACCTCCTGGCCGTTAATGGCCACGATGAGGTCGCCTTCCCGTATTCCGGCTTCTCCGGCAGGGCTGTTCGGCATGATCGATACGACCTCTACGGCAAACTCTGCCGTGAGATTATGAAACCTGACAAGTCGTCGACCGAGGGGCCGCTGTTGCGCGGTTATGCCGAGATGGCCCCGCCTGACCCGGCCGACAGTCAGCAGTTGGGACAGGATCCATTTCGCCGTATTTGACGGGATCGAAAAGCCGATCCCCTGGGCCGTGACGATTATGGCGGTGTTGATGCCCACGATCCGCCCTCTGGAATCGACCAGAGGACCTCCTGAATTTCCGGGGTTGAGGGGGGCCGTATGCTGAATAATATTTTCGATAAGCCTTCCTTCCCGGCTTCTAAGGGCGCGGCCGAGGGCGCTCACTATGCCTGCCGACACCGTAGACTGGAACCCAAACGGGTTGCCTATCGCAATGACCAGCTGCCCCGCGCGCAGAGAGTCCGAGTCCCCCAGTGTTGCGTAGGGCAGGCCTGAGCCGGACGCCCGGATTATCGCCAGGTCTGTAGCAGGGTCAGTACCGACAACCGTAGCCGTCAGCGACGATCCGTCCGTAAGCGTGACAAACAGCTGCCTTGCGTTCTGCACGACGTGATCGTTGGTGAGGATATAGCCGTCCGGCGCGATTATGACACCTGAACCCACGCCGGCCTGTTCCGGTTCGCCTCTCCGGGATGCAGTCGAAATGGAAATGCTGACCACCGCGGGCCCGACCGCGTCGACCACGGCGATCACCGCCCGGGAGTATGCATCGAGAAGCTCCACATCGGTCTTATCCGTTTCCTTCATTTCGCAACGGTTTTCCGGCTCACCAGCGCCTTCGCCATGGATCAACCGCAAAGTCTGTTGCAGAGAATTCTCATCCATTCCTTTATTTCACGCTCCTTTTTACCCGCCCAGGCCGGATGCCGCTGCTCCGGCCAGTTCGCCGAAATCCCACTTTATCAAACATATTCCCGTGCCCCTTTCGGCAGGGCTCAAAGCAAAACGTCTACCAGAAGAAGCTCTGCGTCACCATCCGTGGATATGCGCATGTCCATTGCCCCCACGAGCTGGGCCGCTCCGAGGACGGGTATTGTGCGGCCGTTTGCTTCAACGGGATCTCCTTCCAGCACATACAAATATGCTCCACGAGCTTCTTTCACGGAATGCTCCACCCCATGCCCTTTTTGGAGGAAACAGGAATACACTCGTGCATCAGAATGAATGGGGAGTGCGTCCTTATGCTCATTCGAAACAAGCGGGAGGAGCCTGTTTGTTCTCTCTTTTTTCTCCACAACTTTCCGCTCTACGGACGGGACCAGGCTTACTTCAGAGGGAATAAACCACATCTGGATGAACCGCATCGGCATGTCAGGCCTGTTGTTGATCTCCGAGTGCCACATGCCTCTTCCCACCGTAGTGTGCTGTACCCATCCTTTCCGGAGGACGTCGCCTTTTCCGCGCTGGTCGGCGTGGCGGAATTCTCCTTCCGCGCAATAGGTGACGACCTCGATGTCATGGTGGGGATGAAGCGGCCAGACAGCACCGGGGGAGAGAGTATCGTCATTGAAGACGCGAAGAGTCCCGAATTGCGTGTGTTCCGGGTCGTAGTTGTCGCCGAAGGAGAAATGCCAGCGGCCGTTAAAGGTGCCGTTCACGATTTCTCCCCGGATCTGATAAATACTTTCCGGCCCACGTACGATTATTCGAGGCTTTGCCGCGTGTATTTTATTGTTTGGCATGCTGTCTCCTTCTCCTACGTGCGAAGGCACTCAAACAGATTTGTCGCGGATGCCTTCTTTCCTTTCCTGCCGGTGACGACACCATATTTAGAATTATGTCATGCATGAACAGGATGTCAAACTGAATTCATAATTATGGCTGACTTGAAAGCGATGCACCCCCATGGGCCTGCCTGCCGAAACTGAGCAGGTCACGGCGACTGCACAAATACCCACTCCATCGTTCTGTTGGCGATAAAGGCCCTGAGTCCTAAAGGGCGTTTACCATTTCGGCAGGGCATCGATTATCTCCCTTACTGCTTCGGATTTGTTCATGGTATAGAAATGAAGATACCTGATGCCGTTTCTTATCAGATCATCGCACTGCGCCGTTGCATAATCGATCCCTATCTTCCGCATCTCTTCGGGCTTATCGAGATACGGTTCCATCTTCTGCCTTACCTCCATTGGAATCGTCGCGTTGCAGAAGTCGGCAAATTCCTCAATCTTTCTGCAATCGGTTATCGGCATGATACCGGGGAGTATCGGGATACTGATCCCTGCGTTTCGGGCCCTCTCCATGAAGTCATAGAAGTACCTGTTGTCAAAAAACATCTGAGTAATCCCGATGTCGGCGCCTGCATCCACCTTCTGTTTCGTGTATTCCATGTCCTTCCATATGTCCGGAGATTCAAAATGACCCTCCGGATACACGGCGACAGCTATCGAGAAATGATTATATTTCACAATGAATTCAACCAGGTCCTTTGCGTATCTGAATTCCCCTTTAAAGGCATCGACGCCCGATACACTCCGGGACGGATCACCGCGCAGTGCCAGTATGTTATCGATACCGTTTTGCACGTAGCGCCCGAGTAGCGTATCCATACTCTTTCTGGTCGCCCCGATACAGGTGAGATGGGACATCACCGCTATGTCCGTTTCTGCCCGTATCCAGTTAAGCGTATTTTCGGTCCTCTCCTGCGTGCTGCCGCCTGCACCGTAAGTCACGGACACGTAAAGAGGATCGTATCGCCTTAACTCATGGACAACTTTCATGAATCCTTCGCGTCCCCCGACCGACTTGGGGGGAAAGAATTCGAAAGATACCCCGCTTTTTTTCGCGCTCAGGATTTCTTTTATTCTCATTGTATTTCCTTGCGGAAAGTCAAACTGAATTCATAACTGCAGGCCACATTATGATGACCGTACGTGACGCTAAAGCGGCGTCACGTACGAAGCCGCTCTCCTTTTTAGAGGATCGTATCGGCAAGTCTCACCCCCCGATATCGCTTTGAGGAATAGTTTCTGCTATCTCCTCCACCCTTTGTCTCAGCCAGCCGGCCTTTTTCTCCAACTCTTCTCTTTCGGGTTCCCAGCTTATTGCACACTCACGTCTCAGCCTCGCGATTCTGTCGCCAAACTCCTCCATGACCATATGCAATTCGTTTACTTCCGATACGACTTTCTCCTTATCCCCTGTGGAGACCCGGTCCAGCTTTTCAACGACGCCCGCAAGCCTGGTCTTCCAGCCGGCGAGTTCCGTGCCCAAATTGTCGCAATAACTCTCTCTTTCGCCGACCGGCTTCTCTCCTCTGACGAGTTTTTCAAGGACCTTTCTTGCAACAGCCTCATCCTCGTGAAGTCCGGCTCTCGCCGCCTTCTTATCGGTCCTTACTATCAGGTCCCTCAGTTCGTTCTCAAAACTTTCCAGAGCCTGCTTTACCATCTCCTTTTCCTTTTCATCTAATTCGAGTACCATTGTCTTACCTCCTTCCTACGGCGGTGATTTGGTCCTCTGTTTCTCGTTCAGCAGCAATGTCTTGCATAGGCCTCTTCAGAGCCGATAAGCTGCTGGAACTCATCCTTTTATCTCTCTCGCTACGCCTAATGATGAGGTAACCTCCTTTCTGACCACGCCCGCGCCGAAAAGCAAAAAGCCGAACTA
The DNA here is from genome assembly GCA_021787505.1 of Nitrospirota bacterium. Taxonomy (GTDB): domain Bacteria; phylum Nitrospirota; class Thermodesulfovibrionia; order Thermodesulfovibrionales; family UBA6898; genus Sulfobium. The sequence continues at coordinate 4,587 of JAJYLU010000205.1, forward strand.
CCGCATGCTTCTTCGGCAGCTCGGCCATCTTTCTTAAAAAAAGATCCGCCGCTTTCCGCACCCTTTTCACAAAGGGGCTGGCTTTGTCGGAACTGTCCTCTTATATTTATATTATACCATGTAAAAACTTTCGAAATAGCGCTAGTCCTCTCACAAAGGGCTTACAAGACACCCACAAATTTGCTTAAATTACGAGCAGTTTTCACATGCACCAATGAAAACCGACTTACTGTGTCC
>JAJYLU010000206.1 GCA_021787505.1 Nitrospirota bacterium
GGTTAGGCATCAGCGAGGATTTCTTCAAGGACCACGATGTCCACATACATGTGCCTGCGGGAGCGATCCCCAAGGACGGACCGTCGGCCGGAGTGACGATAGCGCTGGCGCTTATTTCGCTTCTGACCGGCAGGCCTGCAAAGAGGTCGGCGGCGATCACCGGTGAAATTACCCTGAGCGGCCGTCTCCTGCCGGTCGGCGGGGTGAAGGAAAAGGTGCTGGCGGCGCGGAGGGCGCGGCTTAAGACGGTCGTCCTGCCGTCCAGGAACAAGGTCGAGGCGGACAACCTGCCCGAAGAGGTGCGGCGGGACATCGAGATCGTTCTCGTCGAGACCGTCGACGAAGCGGTGGACCACCTTCTGGTCTGAAAACGAAGAGCCGGGCAGACCGCCCGGCTCCCGAGGTGTACTATGTCCGGCCGCTCCTACTGCCCGGGGGACGATGCGCGCAGGGTTCTGTCCGGCCGCTTTGTAGATCTCGGCCTGTCCGTTGACTCCTCTTCCCGCATGATCTCCCGCGCGGTCTCGTGCTCGCCCGCCTCGGCGAAGGTAACCGCCATCATCAGTTTTTCGATTCTTTGCCATAGCGTCTTCATCTTCTTCTCCTTTCGTGCAAATTATCCATAGTTTGGTCATCCCCTCACGACGAGTACTGGACAGGGCGCATAGCCGATAACCTTTTCGGTAACGCTCCCCATGAGGAGCCGTTTTACTCCCGTCCTGCCGTGGCTACCCATGATGATGACTTCGCTTTTAAACTTCTTCGAGAGGTCGGTGATCACTTTGTAGCTCTCTCCTTCTCTCACCAGAGCTTCTATCTTTACTCCCGCGGCTCCGGCACTTTGCTTCACCTCTTCGACATAGTCTTTCGCCTTTTCGACGAGTTTCTCGACCGCTTCGGGGGCCTGGGCCTGGAACTCCTCGGTCACGTCGACGACCGAGACCGCGCAGACCTCACTGTCGTGGGCCTTTGCGATGTCGATCGTCTTTTCCGTTGCGAGCCTGCTGTACTTTGAGCCGTCGGTTGCAACCATTATACGGCCCCATCCGATCGTCGTGCTCAAGGGGAAGACGAGGATATCGCGCTGGCTGTTTCCTATGACCCGGGCAGTGACGCTGCCGACGAGCGCCCGCTCGATCAGTTTTGTCCCATGCCTCCCCATGACGATGAGGTCATAGTTTCCCTCCTCCGCGGTGTCGACAATGGCCTGGAAAGGTGTGCCCTCTTCGAGGACGGTCTTGATATAGGCGTCTTCTTCCTTTGCGATCTTCCTGATGCCGGCCAGCACCTTCTCGCCTTCCTCCCTGAGCGCCCTGCTCACCTTCTCCTGAATGCTCGGTATCTGGAAGAGGTCTTCATAGGGAGGTATCGTGGTGATGACCGTCAGCCAGCTCTTGTCCATGAACGCGATCCTGCATGCCTGCCGAAAGGCGTTTTTGCTCGAGTCCGAACCGTCGACTGCTACCAGTATTCTCCTGTATCTTCCCATGACCGTTCTCCCTTTGGAAGGAGGCGCGTTACGCCTCCTTCTTCACCTTGGCCTTTTTCATACTGAGTCCGAGGCCGTCGAACATGTAAAATATGGCATAGCCCCACCACATCGTGTAGGCCACATAGAACACGAGGAGACCGGAGAGCATGCCGGCATGGTCTACCACCTTCTCGCCGTCGATCATGTAGAAGTTATACGCGGGCTCGATCGCCTTTTTCATCACGTCGGAGGCCATCTTTGCCTCCTCGATCTTCTTTTCCTTCTGGAATTCCTTCACGATCTTTCCAAGGGCGTTGTGCCACTGCCTGAACATCTTCTTCTCATCGTCAGTCCCGTATCTGGCCTTGATCTTGTCGCCGTCGTTTTTGAACATGGCGTCCGAATCCTGAAGGGCCGAGGCGAGGACTTTACCGAGGTCTCCTTCGATCTTGACGGATGTGCCGGTCACCTGCACAGCGGCACCGGCCGCAGTGAATACTTTTGAGATATTCGCGGCCCTCTTTTCGGCGTCGCCAGGCTTGTCTTCAGGCTTGTCCACTTTTATGCTTGCAGCAAACATTCTTCCCATGAACTTCTCATTGCTCTTTGCGACTTTCGGGATAAAATACGACGACCCTTTCGACAGTTTATTGAAGCTGTTGTCCGCGAACTGCAGGCCGTTTTTTCCTTCGAAAACCGGCGAGAATATCATGAATAGCACCGCGAGAAAAGAGATTGCGAAGACGGCCCCCAGGCTGAACATTTTTTTATTTCTTACTATCATGTTACGCCTCCTCCTTTGCAAGCACAGGGCTTACTTCCTCATCCTCGCCCCTGAGCTTCCCTATATTGACTATGAATTTGCTGATGACCCAGGCGGCGAAGAGCCCGACGACGACCCAGAATACGACGTTCCCTGCCGATTCGATCGTCTTCACCACGTCCTTCGACATATCGATCACCTCGAGTTCGACGAGTTTCTTCGGAAGGGTCGCCGCCCTGTTGACGAAACCGGCCAGTATCGATACCGCGTAGAAGCCCCTGATATGGATGCCCTTGACGACCTTTGTCGTAAGCGCGCCGACCTGAATGCCGACGAGCGAGCCGAGCAGCATGCCCATGGCCAGCGTGTAAAACACGTAACCGTAAATCGCATACTGGCCTATTGCGGCAAGGCCGGCAGTGAAGATGATCTGGAGGATGTCGGTCCCGACCGTGGTCATGGAAGAGACACCGAAGACGTATACAAACATCGGGAAGGTCACGAATCCCCCGCCGACGCCCATGATCGCCGCGAGAAGTCCGACTACCACGCCGCCCATCGCGACGATCACGCCCGAGATCTTCCTGCCGCCCGGAACGTAGTCCTCATCGAACCTGATGGCGGGGGGGATATTGACATTCTGGACCTTCAGGGCGAGGTCCGTCATGCCCGCGGAGCCGCCGTGGGCGTCTCCGGTGTCCTTTGCGTTCCTCGACTTGAGGAAATCGATCAGCGCATAGATGCCCAGAAAGCCGAGTAGTATTGCATAGACGAGGCTTATGAACGCCTCGCTCAGGAGCGGGTCCCTGTCGTAGAGCGATTTGTTGATATACCCGCCGATAAAAGTTCCTCCGCCGGAACCCACGAGAAAGGCTATTGCCAGCTTGGTCGACACGTTGCCGAGTTTCTTATGGACCGCCGTCCCCATGATCGCCTTGGCGAATATATGGAAGAGGTCGGTGCCGACCGCGAGGATGCCCTTTACTCCTGCTGCCATGAGCGCCGGGGTGATGATGAAGCCGCCTCCCGCGCCGATACACCCGGTGATGAGGCCGGCGCACAGGCCGATCGCGATCGACACGAGGAAAATATTCGTAGAATAAAACGCGGGCGCGTATGCGGTCTTGCTTCCGATCATGTCGCCCGCCTCGAGCAGACTGACGGCGAGGATCGGCACGATCGCCGCCAACAGGATCAACATCTTTTTACGGTTCTTGAGAATTGACATGGATACTTCATAGTCCCACCTGGCGTGCTGCATCGACGCCATCTTTAAGAATTCAAATACCCTTCTTCCGATGCTCATTGAATCAGTCCTCCTTGAAAAAAGATTTATTTTGTTTATGCGATCGAGGGCATGTCGCCCTTCGATACCACTACCAACGGACATTTCAGTCTTTTCCATGCCTCCGAGAGCGTCTTCTCTCCTGTTTTGCACTCGATATCGAGTTCCGGAGCAGACCCGATCACGACGAACAGGATATTCCGCCTTTTCTCGGTGTAGTCGAGGATCGCCTTCTTCATGCATCCGTCCCGCTTAACGAGCGTACAGTCGATCCCCGACTTGGCGGCCTCACTCATGAACGCATTGAGCAGGGCGTGGCGTTCGCCGGACTTGGTCAGATACAGGACATCGATTGCGGTCTCGATTCGTTTGCTCAGATTGAGCGCATACTTCATTGCGCTCCGGTCGATCGCCCGCTCCGAGGTTGCAAGGAGTATGGTGTCCCTGCCCTTCAGCAACTCCCTGGCCTTCTCGTGTTCGCCCGCTTCGGCGAACGAGATTGCCGACATGAGGTCGTCAAAGCGGCCCGTCTTCATGAATCACCCTCCGGCACAAGGGGCATACGCGGACCGGGAATAATCTCCTGCGGGACGCAGGCAGGGGACAGGGTGATGAGACCGGCCACGCACTGCCTGGCCTTCTCCAGTTCTCCTGCCTCGGTGAACGCTACGGCCGTGAATAATGTTTCCAGTCTTCTAAGGAACTCTTTCATCTCTGCACCTCCATTTGGTTTGCAGAACCTCGGTTCTTATGGTTATGGATAATCTCAAGAGCCGTGCCAGATCTCAAACGGCGTCTAACCCCTTGATCCCGAAGGAAAGCCGCGGACGGCGCCGATATTGGCGCAGGTCGCCTCTCATTGCATAATGCAACGCTTAATTGCCATTGGAGTACTCAGCCCCGAATAGTGCTCCTTTTGCGGGTGTTGCATGAGAAACTTTGGTATTGCAATTTGCAATGAGGGGGTGGTAGAATCGGCTATGATCAGGCTTGCCTCGAGCATCCAGAATAAAGTGAGGTTCGGCTATTACTTCTGTCTCTTCCTGATCATCTTCGTCTCGATCCTCAATTACTTCAACCTTGCGAGAATCGACAGAAAGATCTCTTTCAGTTTCATCATCTCCGAGTTCTTCGACACGACGCTCGAGATGCGGCGGTTTGAGAAGAACTATTTCCTTTACCGCGACAACGAGGACTTCGCGGAGAATCTCCGCTTTACGAAGAAGGCCGAGGAGATCATCGC
>JAJYLU010000207.1 GCA_021787505.1 Nitrospirota bacterium
CACAGCGATACTGCGGGAGCGGCTCGGGGAGATGGGACGTCTGGGAATAAAAAGTGTCATGTACGGGGGGGAAGGCGAACCCTTCCTGCACAAGGATATCGCCGGGATCATTGTCTCCACGAAGCGTTCCGGCATCGACGTGGGGATCACGACGAACGGCGTGCTGCTCACACCGGCGATTGCCGACAGTATTCTTGGCAGCACCGCCTGGATCAAGGTGAGCCTGAATGCCGGCGACCGGGATACGTATGCTAAGCTGCACAGGACAAAACCGGATGACTTCGACCGCGCATTCCATAATCTCGCGGAGGCGGTGAAGATAAAAAGGCGGACCGGGGCGAAGTGCACTCTCGGGGCACAGGCGGTCCTTCTTCCGGAGAACGCGGACAGCATGGAGTCCCTTGCCGCGGCGTGCAGGAGCATCGGGCTGAGATATCTGGTAGTAAAGCCGTATTCGCAGCACCATAAGAGCCTTACCGGCACTTACGCCGGCGTGGACTACGCCGGCTTCTCGCATCTCGGGGACGAGCTTGCGCGCTTCAACGACGAAGGCTTCAGCGTCATATTCAGGGAAAGGACGATGAGAAAGCTCAAAAGGAAGAAGCGGGGGTATGGGCGGTGTCTGGCTCTCCCATTCTGGGCGTATATAGATTCCGGCGGCAACGTCTGGGGCTGCAGCGCCTACCTGGGAGACGACGCCTTCGGGTATGGAAATATTCAGGAGCAGACGTTCGAGGACATCTGGCGGGGAGAGAGGCGCAGGCAATGCCTGGAGATGGTCGCCTCTGAACTCGACCCGGAAAGGTGCAGAACGAACTGCAGGATGGACGACGTCAACCTTTACCTATGGGAACTGACACACCCGTCGGCCCACGTGAATTTCCCATGAGAAAGAGCGGTTTGCCTGCGGACACGCTGAAGCAACTTTACGCCATGATGCTTACCATAAGACGTTTTGAGGAAAGAATAGCTTCTCTTTATCCCGAGCAGGAGATGAAATGCCCGGTTCACCTCTGCACCGGCCAGGAGGCGATCTCGGCGGGCGTCTGCATACATCTGAAAAAAGAAGACTATATCTTCAGCACCCATCGCTCCCATGGCCACTGCATCGCGAAGGGGATCGACCTCAAGTCACTGGCGGCCGAGTTGTATGGAAAATTCGCGGGCTGCAGCAGGGGACGGGGAGGCTCAATGCACCTTGCCGATCCGGATCACGGGATACCCGGGACCTCCGCGATCGTAGGCGGCTGCATCCCTCTTGCGGTCGGGGCCGGGCTCTCGTCGGCGATGAAGGGCGACGGCAGGGTTTCGGCGGCGTTCTTTGGTGACGGCGCAGTGGACGAAGGGGCATTCCATGAGAGCCTGAATTTTGCTTCTCTTAAGAAACTGCCGGTCATTTTTGTCTGCGAAAATAATTACTATGCGACGAATTCGCCTCAGTGCGCGCGCCAGCCGGATGTCTCAATTGCCGAAAGGGCCCGCGGCTATGGAATTCCGGGCAAACGCGTTGACGGCAACGATGTCCTGCCGGTGTATGCAGCGGCGAAGGATGCGGTCCGGAGGGCGAGGTCGGGAGGGGGCCCTACTCTTCTCGAATTCGAGACGTACCGTTGGAAGGCCCATGTCGGTCCTGATTCCGATATCGAGAGCGGATGCAGACCTGCAGATGTCCACGAACGATGGCTTAAGAAATGTCCTCTCGAGGTCTTCGAGCGATATTTGTTTGACCGTTCGATCGTCACTAAGGACGAGATGGACCTGATCTCGGCGCGCATCGAACGGGAGATAGAAGAGGCGTTCGAGTTCGGAAAGAAGAGCACCTATCCCGACGCATCGGAACTGACTGAATATGTGTATTAGAGGAGGGGTTTAAGAGGTGCCGTGGACGAACATCCAGGCCGACGATTCCCGCAGTCCGGTGCGGTTCGGCAGTGGAGAGCAGCCGGCCAGGGAGCTTTCCTACCGGGAGGCAATCCGGGAGGCGCTTTCCCAGGCCCTCGAAATGGACGAGAGGGTATTTCTGATAGGTGAGGGGATAGACGACCCGGGAGGCGTCTTCGGCACTACCGTCGGCCTCGTGGAGAAATTCGGTGAAAAGAGGGTGATGGATTGTCCTGTTGCGGAGAACGGGATGACCGGCGTAGCGATCGGGGCTGCAATCACCGGCATGCGCCCTGTTTTTATTCACATGCGGGCCGATTTCCTGCCGATGTGCATGGACCAGATCATCAACCACGCGGCAAAGTGGAGTTATATGACCGGCGGGAAGGTGAAAGTCCCTCTGACGGTCCGGGCGGTGATAGGACGGGGATGGGGGTCGGCGGCCCAGCATTCGCAGAGTCTTCAGGCGCTTTTTGCGCATATCCCGGGACTGAAGGTGGTGATGCCCGCCTCCCCTTACGATGCCAAGGGACTTCTCCTTGGGAGTATCGCTGGAGACGGCCCCACGGTCGTCATCGAGCACCGGTGGCTGTACGACCAAAAAGAGGGAGTACCTGAGGGCCCGTATGTGATACATGCCGGTAAAGGAACAGTCAGGTGCGTGGGGACCGACGTCACGATCGCCGCAACGTCATACATGGTATACGAGGCCTTGCGGGCGGCGTCCGAGCTCAAACGTGAGGGCATTAGCGCGGAGGTGATCGACCTGCGTTCGGTGCAGCCGATGGACGAGGGTCTGATCATAGAGTCGGTTAAGAAGACGGGGAGATTGATTGCCGCGGACACGGGCTGGAAGGTCTGCGGGGGCTCTGCGGAGGTGGCCGCCCTTGTTGCGGAAAAGGCATACGGCTGTCTTAAGGCGCCGGTGAAGAGGGTCTGTCTTCCGGCTGCGCCGACGCCGGCAAGTGCAGTCCTTGAGAGGGCATATTATCCGGGTTTTGAGGATATTGTGAGAGCGGCGAAAGAGATAACTCTAATGTTGCATAAGGACGAGGGCAGACATGCTGAAAAACGCCATACAATCGGCGGAATATAATTGTGATTCACGTAAACGCAAAATTATCGATTGATGTTTTTTCTGAAAAAGGGGTCCGGTATGACAGCGTTATTAATGGAGCCTCGACTATAGCTGTTTTTCAGCATATCAGCCCTCTTTTCGATGATGTATTCTCTTCAAGTGTTGGACAAATTGGCGTGAGGACGCTGTGAGCGGATACCGGATAAGTGTAATCATGCCTTCGCTGAACGAAGAGAAGAACGTCGGGAGAGCGGTCCAGAACGTGACCGACGGCTTCGCGCGATACGGTGTCCAGGGCGAGATCATCGTGGTCAACGACGGCAGCACCGACGACACCGGCGGGATAGCTGCATCACTCAGCGAGAAGCACCCGTTTCTCTCAGTCCTTCATCATGAGAAACCCCAGGGTATAGGCGCTTCCTTTTGGGACGGCGTCCGGAATTCGGGGGGGGAGATCGTGACGATGCTCCCGGGCGACGGTGAAAACGACGCTACCGAGACGCTCAGGTACCTTCCGGTCATGGACCACGTCGACATCGTAGTCCCGTTCGTCTTCAACAAGGAGGTGCGGTCGCGCCGGCGGAGGGCCCTTTCGGCTGTCTACAGGTGGACCATCAACCGGTCCTTCGGCCTTTCCCTTAATTATACGAATGGCACTGTCATGTACCGCAGATGCGTTCTCGAGGGTATGACCTCCAGGAGCAGGGGCTTTTTCTACCAGACGGAACTACTCATCAGGAGCATCAGGAAGGGATACCTCTATGCCGAGGTTCCTTACGCCTTAGCGGGACGTGGTGCCGGCGCCTCAAAGGCGACGACCTTCGCGTCCCTGCTGAGAGTGGCGCGAAATTATTTTTCAGTGATGCTCGACGTCTACCTGAGAAGCGGCGGGGACGGAGGGGTATCTCCCGACTCGGTGACGGCGCTGAGGTGGAGACGGATAAAAGAAGATGCATCGTCCGATGCGGCGGACAGTGCAGAGACGTCTCGCGAATGGAAGAAAGAATAATACTGGACGGGCATAAACTGCGATGGCACCCGGAGCGCGTAGAGGCTTGGCTGCGCGGCGAACGGACCCCGCCGATCACGATCGACTGTGCGCTCACGCGTGCATGCAGCTACCGGTGCGTCTACTGTTACAGTCAGCTTCAGGCGAACGATGAGAAGGTGATGACGAGGGACGTGATCTTCCGTTTCCTCGACGACTCCGCGGAAATCGGTGTCAGGGCGATAAGCTTTGTGAGCGACGGCGAGAGCACCTGTTCCCCTCACCTATACGACGCGGTCCTGCGTGGAAAGGCCAACGGTCTCGATATGGCGCTTGGGACTAACGGGTTTCTCCTTAGGGACGACAGGCTCGAAGAGATACTTCCCGCTCTGACGTATCTCAGGTTCAACATCTCCGCCGCGGACCCGAAGCGATATGCTGATATCCACGGCTGTCCCGAATCCTGCTACGGCAAAGTGAGCAGTACGATCAGGAATGCGGTAGAGATCAAGAGAAAGAAAAGGCTTGCCGTCACGATCGGGCTGCAGATGGTGCTGCTCCCTGAGTTTGCAGACCAGATCATACCTCTTGCGAAACTAGGCAGGGAGCTGGGGGTTGACTATCTTGTGATCAAACACTGCAGCGACGACGAGAACTCGAGCCTCGGCGTCGATTATGGGAAATACCACGGTCTTGTTGATCTTCTTCGGATCGCCGAGTCATTATCGAGTGACGCGTACCTCGTGAAGGCTAAATGGTCCAAGATCCTCAGCGGCGGTAAGAGATGCTATTCCCGGTG
>JAJYLU010000208.1 GCA_021787505.1 Nitrospirota bacterium
TGCCAGACCATCGACGACCATCTCGGCCACGGTCTCTTTATAGCGGCCACCGAAGCCGGTCAACCTCCTCAATTCGATTTCGATGGAGGCCATTCCGGAATAAAATTCGGTCCTGTCCAGTTCCGGAACGGTCAGCTTCTTTACAGCTTCTTGGGCGAATCTATGGCAGCCAGGCCCGGCCCGCACGATCCCCTTCTTTCTCACAATATGCGGAATGCCGTGGAGCCTGCAGATCATCGGGCGGTATGAGTAGATCGTGCATAACCCCCCGGAACAGAGCGGACACATGGCACGGCCACCGGCGCCCTGCAGGTCCTGCAGGCGGTGCAGACGAACAGTCTCCCTGGCTTTTTCCAGCATCTTTGCGGCGGTCTCCCGGTCGAGCGTGCGCAGGCCCTCAAGGAGAAAGAAATGCTCCGCGAGCGTATAATGATAAAACCGCTCCTCGCAGCAACTCTCGGAACACCCGCGGCATCCGAAACCTGCGCGTTCGGCGGCACGCGCGTATGCCTCATCCATCGAAGCGAAGAGGCTCCTGATTCTTTCTATGAAGGGGAGGAGGGTTGTGTCGTGCGGGTCAGGCAGCTGAGGGGCCAACCTCAGACCCTGTTACATGAGCGGTTCGATATCTTTTCCCAGGTCTTTTCGTCGATCTCCTCGATATATTCGGCCACACCGAATCTTCTGCCGCATTCCATGCAGCGCAGAGAGACGCTGCGTCAGCCGAAGGAGAGGTGCAGCGCACCCTCGCAGTGGCGGCACTTCAGACCGAGTCCATTGCCCTGGTCAGACATGCCGTTATTTTAGCGCATTTGCATCGCTTTTGTGAACTGACTGCCCCGAGTTGGAGTATAATTAACCTACTCTTATGTTGCACAATGTACGGGCGGACCTGCTGAAAAAAGCCATAAAAGCCCTCCAAACAGATCGGCGGGTAGACGGCAGGATTTGAGGGAGGGGGCTGCAACGGCAGACTATTTTCTTCTCGGGGAGGGCATAGGGTATGCGCATCGAGAATATCGTCGTCGGTCAGCTGGACGTGAACTGTTATATCGTTGCAGGAGAATCTTCGCCCGATGCGATCGTCATCGATCCGGGGGATGAGTTTGAGAGGATTGCCGGCCTGCTCGATGACAAGGGGCTGAGGCCCGGATATATTGTATTCACACATGCCCATTACGACCACGTCTGCGCAGCAGGGGAACTCAAATCCAGGTACGGTGCGCCTATCGTGATGCATGAAGAGGAAAGGGACACTTACAGGATGACGAAGGAGCTCTGCATGTCCTGGGGCTTCGGCGAAGAGGATTTCCCTCCCGCGGGCATGGTTGTGAAAGACGGCGGCGAGATCGTGCTTGGCGATCTCGCCTTCAGGGTCATCCATACGCCGGGCCATACGCCGGGCAGTATCTGTCTCTACGGGGGAAAGGCCCTTTTCACGGGGGACACGCTTTTTAAAGGATCAGTCGGAAGGACCGACCTCCCGGGAGGGAGCACGGATATGCTGATGGCATCTCTCAGGAAGATCTCGTCGCTGCCGCCGGAAACGAGGGTCTTTAGCGGCCACGGCGAAGAAACAACCATCGGCGAAGAGTTGAAGAACAATCCGTTCCTGGGAGGCGGAAGATTCAGGATGTTCCCATGAGCCGTATAGCCCCGGTCTTTTTTGGGAAAGATGGATTTTCATAAAAAACACATCGTTTTTGAAAGCATCCGGCAGCAGGTGGAGCAGGCGTTCCTCGCCTCCGGCAGCGAACTGGCCGGGTTGAGAGAACTCGCCAGGGAGACTGCCGATGCGGTCGAGGCGCTGAGTCCCGTCATAGAACGGCATACGTCTGCCGTCTGTCCGGACTGTATGCGGGTCTGCTGCGTGAACCGGCATTCTTACCACGAACTGGGCGACATCCTCTATCTCTACTCGCTGGGGGAAAGACCGCCTGACTACCGGAAAGACATCCGGGACGCCGAGCCCTGCCAGTTCCTGGGGGAGCGGGGCTGCAGGCTGATGCGCTCCCTGAGACCGCATCGCTGCAACTGGTTCTTCTGTGCGCCCCTTCTAGATCGTATCCAGTCCCTTCCGGCCCGAGAGTACCGGGCATTTATCGCAGGGCTGGAGGAGATCAACCGGAAAAGGGAACGCCTCATTACCGCATTCGGAGACATTATGCGCAAAGGCCCTGCGATCCCGGGCATCTGAAGGGCGCCTCAGATGAAATTTTTTTCACATAAGAATATTTGCCGGGCAAATTTGCTATACTTTGATGCGTACATGGTGCGACGGTAATTAACTTCCACCGGAGGTGGGTAATGAAAAATATTGTCATCATCGCTTTAGTATTCAGCATCTTTTTTGTGACGCTGCCGGCTGCGGCCAAAGCGGACACCGCGGGACTAGTTAAGATAGACGACTCCGTCGAGGTCCTGGAACAGATCATGTCGATCCCGGAGAAAGGAATTCCGCCTGCGCTTCTGAGCAACGCCAGCGGGATAGCGATCATCCCGGGTGTGATCAAGGCCGGTTTTATCCTCGGCGGCCGCTACGGCAGGGGGATTCTCGTAATCCGAGAGAAAGACGGCAGCTGGTCAAATCCCGTCTTCATCTCGGTCACCGGCGGGAGTATCGGGTGGCAGGTCGGTATCGAGTCGATCGACATAGTCCTGGTCTTCAAGAGCAGCAGGAGTGTAGAGGGGATACTGAAGGGCAAATTTACGCTTGGCGCGGACGCAAGTATCGCTGCCGGACCGGTCGGAAGGCAGGCATCCGCATCGACCGATATCCTTCTGAAGTCCGAGATATACTCCTATTCGAGAAGCAGGGGGCTCTTTGCCGGCCTTGCACTCGAGGGTGCCGCGCTCCAGATCAACCACGATGCGAACGAGGCATTTTACGGGAAAGAGTATGCCCTCCCCAGCGATATTGTTGGAAACAAGACACTCAGCGTGCCGCCTGTGGTGGATAGACTGAAGAAGTTGTTGGACGAGTATGCGTCCGGAAATGCGTCAGAGCCTGAAAAGGCCGGGAAGCCCGAAAAACCTTCGGGTCAGGAAGGCACGGAAAAATCAGTGAGTCCGGCGGAGCCTGAGAAGAGCGGAAAGACGGAAGATCAGGAAAGACCACTGAAGATGGAAGAACCGAAGGAGTGAGTAAAGAGATTTGCCTCCGTTAATCAGCCCGCGGGCCGGAAGATGCAGGCCCGTCGAACGAGGTGGGATGGCTCATTTCACCGGCTGCGGGAATGAGCCGCTGATATTCCCGGTAATTCAGGTCAGAATTCCATTTTCCTGCCAGTATGCCCGCGCCGATTATCAGATAGAAGACCACGATGAGGAGCAGGGGATAAAGATACGGACTGAGCGCTTTTCGCTTTGAGAAGGAACCGACGGTGACATCAAGTGCCCCTTTGGCGCGGCAGCGGCTGACACAGGTGAGACAGCCGAAGCATTCGGCAGAGGTCACCACGTCCTGCCTTTCTACGTCGATCAGCGCAGGACAGTGCCTCGAACAGGCATGGCAGTGGCTGCAGTTGTTTTCGATACGTCTTACCTTGACCGGGCTCAGGCGGCTGAGGAGTCCGAGAAGCGCGCCGTACGGACAGAGGTAACGGCACCAGAAGTTCTTGTAGACGAGGGAGAGCCCTCCTGCAGCGATCAAAAACCAGAACGTGAAGTCCGACATCTCCGTGAAAAACTGCATCGTCTTGACGTCGGCGATCTTCAGATAGTCGGAGCGCAGAAAGGCGGCAACCGCACCCGGCGACATCATTGCCCCTATGAACACCAGAAAGAACGCCATCAGGATGTACTTGACCGACCGTATTGCAATGTCCGCATATTTCCGGATCCTGAAATTCCCCCGGAAGACCTTCTCCCCCGTCATCCAGAAGTACTGCGAGACCGTGCCCACCGGGCATATCCATCCGCAGAAGCCCTTTTTGAGCAGGAGCGAGACGGCGGTGATTGCGACGAACATGATGAACGCGGCCGGATGGACCGGGTCGATACTCCCGGTGAAGAGGAAATGTTTGAAAGAGATGAGACCGGCGATCGGGAGGAACGCGTCGACCGAAGGCGGCCTCTGCACAAAAGGATTCCCGGGGCTTTCGAAATGCAGGACGAAATGATAGAACTGATAGCCGGCAATCAGCGTGAGCATGAGAAACGCCGCCTGTACTGTATAGCGAAGATATCTGAGAGAAGTCCTGTTCATGTAAGTCGGTTTCCTTGCAACAGTTTAGAGGCCGAGGGCAGACATGCTGAAAAACGCCATACAATCGGCAGGATTTGATTTTGATTCACGCAAACGTAAGACCGGGGGATCGTGTTTTCGTGAAAAGGCGGACTGGTTTGGCCAGCGTTCTTAGTGGTGCCTCGACTATGGCTATTTTTCAGCATATCTGCCCTCTTTTAGATTTGTTTTATATCGACTGTATGGTTTATCTTAACTCTCCGCTATGCCGGATAGGTATGATATGCGTCATGGTCGGCCGGTCTTCTTGCTATTTCACCGTTGTTCTGTTACCTTCAAAAAAGGCATGTATCAACTCACGACAAAGAAAGGACTAGATGAAAGCAATCACAGGCAGATGGACGGAAAAGGAGCTTGACGACCTCATATTGGAATCCTCCAGGATTGCGGATACCGGTGAAAGGATAGCTTTCCTCTCCAGCCTGTTTCGCGGAACAGGATATAAAGAATCGACTCTTGAGGGAAGTCCTGAAAGACCTGAGGA
>JAJYLU010000001.1 GCA_021787505.1 Nitrospirota bacterium
TATGAGTTCTTCTTCTTCAGGATGCCTGCAAGGAAGCGCCTGCCTTTCCTGCTGCCGATCCTGCTTACGCTCCTCATTGTGCCCCTCAGCATGGTAAACCTCGGCAAACCCCTGGGGGAGACTCTTTCCGACGTTAGCCAGGTCACAAGGGCCCAAACCGAAGTGTCGAGATGGGATTATCTGTTGACGCAGTTTAGAGTTATCATGACTTATATAAGGCTGTTGATTCTTCCGATAAAGCAGAACCTCGACTACGATTATCCGGTCTATCGATCGTTTTTCATGCCGCCGGTCTTTCTCTCTTTCCTGGCTCTGCTCGCGCTGTTTGGCCTGGGAGTGTTTCTCTTCCAGCGTTCGTCGCGGGACAATTCCGGAAAGAGAGCAGAGTTCAGGCTTATCTCGTTCGGGATCTTTTGGTTCTTTCTCACGCTATCGGTTGAATCAAGTGTTATCCCGATCGCCGACGTAATATTTGAACACAGGCTATATCTGCCATCCGTGGGATTCATAGGCGCATCTGTTGCCGGCCTCACCCTCGTGAGAGATAGGATGGCGTATAAGAAGACGCTCATCGCGGCGGCTTTTGTCCCACTGATGGCGGCGATTGTCCTCTTGCTTGGCTGGGCGACTTTTTCCAGGAACGCTTTGTGGAATGACGCAAGAACGCTCTGGCAGGACGTGGTCAATAAAAGCCCATCAAAGGCCCGCGCTCATTACAATCTGGGCCGCGTGTATGAAGTCAAGGGAGATTCGGAAGAGGCGGTCAGGCAGTACGAGATCGCGCTCGGACTTGAGCCGGCCCTTGTACCGGCACTGGTCAATCTTGGAAATATCTACGGGAGTCAGCAGCGGGCTGAAGAGGCGATGAGTCTATTCAGGAGGGCCACTGAACTGGACCCTGACGACGTTCTGGCGCACTCAAACCTGGGTGTCGTCTACGCAAAGAAGGGCTGGTCCACTGAAGCCGTTTCGGAGTTCAAGGCCGCCCTTAGGATCAGGCCGGGAGATGCGGCCGCACATAACAACCTCGCTAACGTTTACTCTGACAGCGGCTATCTTGACGACGCGGTCCGGGAGTATGTCGCCGCCATCAACGCAAAGCCCGATTTTTCAGAGGCATACAACAATCTGGGGTTGGTTTATGCACGGCAGGGCCTTTTAGGGGCGGCGGCACGAGCATTCGAAATGGCGATACATTTGCAGCCGGGCTTTTTTGAGGCCCATAGCAACCTGGGGAAGGTCTATTTGAAGCAAGGGAATGCTGAAGGGGCAACGCAGGAGTACCTGACGGCGCTGGGGCTCCGTCCCGAAGATGCCGAGGCACATGCAAACCTGGGTGTTGCCTATCTCTCGCAGGAGCGTTTGGGTGATGCCCTGAAGGAGTTTCAAGCGGTCCTGAATATAGTTCCCGGTGATGACAATGCGCGCCACTATCTGGAAATTATCGAAAAGAGAATGAGAGAGAGAGGCTATTCAAAATGATCGCCTTGTCTGCATGATGCGAAGCGAGAAAATCCCAGTGAATGCGTGGATAAGAATTTTCATCGTGTCTTGTCCCCTTTTCCTGTTCTGCGCCTCGGGCCACGCCGAACAATATGCATGGAATTTCCATGACCCCCGGACCGCCCTTCAGTGGAAGGCGGTCGACGGATCTTTGGAGCGGCGGGCCTCCGGTTCCGTCGTTGTTCGCGGGAACAATACTTTCTGGCTCGTTTCCCCGTCAAATCTCAACATTCCTCAAAAGGTCTCCTACGTGGAATTTGAGCTGAAGGCTCCCGTCACCTATGTGAGTGGTTATATCGTCGTGAGGTCTCTTGATCACAGGACATGGCAGAAGGAGTTTCAGCTGGGAACGCCCGGCAGGTTCCACATTTACAGGGTGAATATCCGCGAAGGCAACGCGGATAACGCCTCGATAGATTCGTTCGCCTTTGCGTTCGGGGGTCTTCACGAGGTCGAACTGAATTACGTGAGATGTTATGAGCCTTCATTCATCGATTTGGTGCGCATATACTGGGGCGATTTTTGGAGTGCAAGTTACCCTAAGGCCAGCTCGGTCAACTTCATTGAAACACCACCGATTGGGAAGATATCGTTTCCGGCGATGGTTTACCTGTCCCTTGCGCTCTTTGCGCTATTGATGATCCTTGTGCGGAAAGGTACCGACAAGGGTGCCTTAATGAGATCGTTGGTCATTTCTTTTATTGCTGCGGGTATGCTGTTTGCCCTGAGGATGGATTATGCATGGTACACCACATGGCGTCTGGACCGGGCGTCCCTTTCCGGAAAAGATCTCGACGAAAGAATTTCCTATGTGGAAGGGACCGGGGCGTACGATTTCGCGCAGAGCATCAAAAAGGCGATCCCTTCCGGCGAAACGGTGAAGATTTACGCCGGTGCTCTCGATGGGAAGCTCAAATATTATCTCCTTCCCCTTATGGTGTCAAGATGGGCAACATATGTCGTTGTCTTTAAAGACGCGGCGGTCTCCTTTGACGCGGCAGGGAACGTGCTGAAAAAAAATAACGAGATTGTTGCAAATGATGTGCAACTTATCAGAACTTTCGGAAAGGAAGGTTTTCTCTACAGGATCCCGGAAACCTCCCGCAAATGAAAAAGCTTCGCCCTTTTTGGCCGGTCATTATAGCGCTTTTTGCCCTTATTCTTTATGCCAATGCCGCAGGCAACGGATTTGTGTACGATGATACGCCCGAGGTCGTTATGAACCCCTGGATCAGGAGTGTCCGCAACATTGGAAATATATTCGGCTCCAGTATTTGGGGATATGCAGGCGGCGTCACCAACTATTACAGACCGTTGATCCATATCTTCCGCATGGGCGTCTACTCCATTTTCGGATTGAATCCCCTTGGATTCCATCTTTTCAATATCCTCGTTCATGGCGGGGTTGCAGTCCTTGTGTTCCTCGTGGCATCGAGGCTTCTGTGCGAAAATTCTTATTCGACAAACCCTCAGACCATGTACTTTTCCGTTGTTGCCGGCTTTTTGTTTGCTTCCCACCCCATCCACACGGAGGCTGTGAGCTGGATTTGCGGCATCGGGGATCTCTCCTTCACTTTTTTCTGCCTGGCCTCATTCTATGCGTATATACGCCTCCCTGCGGCAAGGGTGCCTTCTTTTGATCCTGTTTATGTCCTGTCGCTGACTCTTTTTTCCCTTGCGACATTATGCAAGGAGACGGCCCTTGTCTTTCCGCTCATCCTGATAGCGTATGACCATGCCATGAGAAAAGACGCCGCCGCACCCCTTCGCCGGGTGGCGGGTTACCTGCCATTCTTTGGTGTCGCGGCGGTCTATTTCTTGCTGAGGGTGCATGCCATCGGCAGTTTTGCACCGGTGAAGAGACACGCTGAAATGAGTACTTTCCAGTACATCATCAGTGCCTTTCCCCTTCTGAGGGACTATTTCGCAAAACTGATCCTGCCGCTGGACCTGCGCATCTTCTACACTTTTCATCCGGTCACCTCCGTGAAGTCCGCCTCCGCCCTGTCCGGGTTCATCTTCATGGCGGCGCTCATTGCGGTTTTGTTCACTGCCTACAGGAGGAACAAAAGGGCTTTTTTCTTCCTTATGCTCGTGTTGATTCCCCTGCTCCCCGTCCTTTATCTTCCCGGCCTCGGCGAAAACCCCTTTGCAGAGCGATACCTTTATTTTTCTTCCGCGGGCTTCGTCCTTCTCCTCTCGCTTATGATCCAATCTGCCGTAAGTGCGAAGCCAAGGCGCGTTTTGGCGCTGAGTGTGGCAGTCTGCCTCCTCGTTGCGATGTACTCTGCGGGAGTGGTCAGGAGAAATGGCGTGTGGAAGAATGACCATACACTTTGGGAAGACGCAGTCAAGAAATCGCCTGACGCGGCGATTGCGCACTATAATTTCGGCCAGATACTCTACAGGGAGGGCGACATCGGAGGGGCGATCAGACACTATCAAACCGCTCTCCGGCTTCAACCCAGTCTGAAAGTCTATAACGATCTGGCTGTCGCATATAACGATATCGGGATGGCTGACGACGCGATCCGGCTTCTTCAATCCGTGCTCCAATTGAGCCCTAATTTTGCTGATGGGCATAACAACCTTGGGGTCGCTTATATGAACAAGGGGATGTATGAGAATGCCATTGAGCAACTGAAGATAGCGGCCGCATTGGCCCCTTCCTTTACAGGCACATACAGTAACCTCGGACTCAGCTACGAGCGGATTGGCATGAAGGAAGATGCGATCCGGAACTATCAGAAGGCTTTGCAGCTGGATGCAGATAATATCACCGCGCGCAATAATCTCAATGCGCTCCTGTTGGGGGAAAAGAAGTAGCCGATGAGCGAGGTTCTTTCTAGCGTGGCCGGCCCTAGAGACGATGTCCCGAGAACGTTCCGGATGTTATGATATGTGCATGCATCTCTTTAACGGACGAGATGAATTCCTGCCGGGGGTTTCCCGCTGGTGACGGTCCTGATGCTTGCCTATGCCCTGGGAGTGCCCGCACTGGTGGGGTTTCTCTTTGTCACTTTGTGCAGCCGCTCGGACCCGGGCCAGGGTTTTTTTGAAAGACTGTTCCTCGGCATAGGAATCGGAATCGGGATCCTTACATTCGAAATGTTCATTCTTGGATTGCTCAGGATACCCATGACGGTGACTCTGATTTCGTTGATCCAACTCGCAACAATAATGGTTTCCGGCTATTTCCTGCAGAGGTCGGGGATGTCTGTGCGGCAGATATTCGGTCCGGCGGCAGGCCGTCGTGATTCCCGGCAGACCGGAAATTCTCTCTTGAAACAGCTCCTTGTCCTGCTCCTGGCCGCCTGGATTCTGGCAAAGCTGCTGTTTGTTTTGTATGAGGGCTTTTACATTCCGGAACACACGTCGGATAGTTGGGAACACTGGAGTCTGGCTGCAAAATTTATTTTCTACGAGAAAGGCCTTCAACTCGATCCTGCCGTCGAGCACTTCTTCGGCAGAGACTACATGAAGATCCAGCGATATCCGCTTAACGTCCCGCTGATGCAGGCCTGGGTTTCTTTTTGTATCGGCAAAGCGAGCGAAGTGTATATGAAAATATGGAACGCCGTTTTTTTTGTCGGCACGGTCGGCCTCCTTTACTTTTCCATCCGAAAGAGGGCCTCCCTTACGGCCTCTCTCCTGGCGGCCTTCTTCCTGTCGAGTGTTCCTCTTCTGACGTATCATGCTCTTACCGCATATGCTGATCTTCCGCTGGGCTTTTACGCCATGGGGGCCATGGTCTGTTTCTGGGAGTATATTGAGAGCCGGAAAGGCGAACGGGCCGGGACCGCACAGTTGCTGGTGCTCGTGGGCGCCTGCACGGCATTGTGTATATGGACCAAGATGGAAGGCCTGTTTTTTGCGGCGGCTGTCTCGGCAGTGATGGTGGTATATTTTTGGGCCAAAAGGGTCCCTTTCAGAAGGCTTGCCGCATATGTTTCCCCCATCGCTTTTGTCGCACTGCCCTGGTATATCTTTTTGTTCAGCATCGGTGTGCGCGTAAGCTATGGCGAAGAAAAAATGGTAGAAGAGACGGTTACAAGGGGGATACATCTTCAGGTCCTGCCCGTTGTTCTGGAACAGGCCTTTTTTTCTCCCAATTTTAATCTGGTTTTCCCTTTCTTGTTTTTCCTCTTGATCTTTGGATTTAAGAGGATCGTCCGGTCGGACCTTTGGTATCTACATGCCGCGCTATTGCTTGTAATGGCGATGTTTCTTGCTGTTTATTTGGGAACTGAAAACTACCGTTGGGTAATGAACCTGACGGCGCTTGACCGCAATATTCTCACTTTTGTCCCAATGGCGTACTGCGTTGCGGCGCTGACTTCGGTGGAATTGCTGCGCAGCGGGGGCCCGAGATAATGCCGCCCAGGAGCATTATCATTATACCCGCCTATAACGAGGCTTTGAGCATTGCTTCAGTGGTGGAGGACATCAGGTCCCACTCCGAAGGCCATGACATTTTGGTGATCAACGATGGATCGACAGATTCCACGGAAGAGACAGCCGGAAACTGCGGCGTAAGGGTCATCACTCTGCCCTACAATCTCGGTATCGGGGGGGCGATGCAGACTGGCTATCTCTATGCCCTCAGGCATGGGTATGAGATAGCGATCCAGTTTGACGGCGATGGTCAGCACATTGCCGATCAGATTGGGGCCCTTGTCGCTCCCCTTGTCGAGGGGAGGGCGGACATGGTGATAGGGTCCAGGTTTCTCGGTGAGAAGACGTACCGTTCCAGGTTCACGAGGCTTTTCGGCATCAAAATCCTTTCCGGGGTGATCTCTCTTTTAATCGGCCAGCCGATCACGGATCCGACTTCCGGCTTCAGGGCCGTCAATCGCACGGTGATAGACTATTATAGCGGCTCCTATCCCGACGACTATCCGGAGCCTGAGGCGGTGGTGCTGCTTCACAAGGCAGGTTTCAGGATCGCAGAGGTCCCTGCACTGATGAGGGAGAGGCAGGCAGGCAATTCGTCCATTACGGCAGTAAAGGGGTTGTATTACATGACAAAGGTCGTTCTCGCGATCATCATCGATATGATGAAAAAAATATCGAGGAGGTAATTTATGGATATGGTAACACTCCTTGCGTTCCTGGTTTCAGTCGCCATCGTTGCTTCGATCATCGAACTCATACGGAGAAACCGGCTCAAGGAAAGGTATTCGCTGCTCTGGCTGTTTTCTTCTTTCGTCATCCTCTTCTTCTCCGTATCGCGGAAGTCCCTGGAATTCATATCGCTCTCCGTGGGAATTAAGTACCCGCCTTCTTTCATCTTCCTCCTTGGGTTTCTCTTTCTGATTGTCATTAACGTGCACTTCTCCACCGTCATATCCGAACTCTTCGAGAAGAACAAGACCCTTACCCAGGAGATCGCTATCCTCAAAGAGATGCTGGAGAAGGGGCACGGTGCGGACAGGTAAGTTGGGAAAAGAATCGCCTTCAGTCATGTTACAGAACGGGCCGGTAAGAGGGAAGCTCTTGCAGAGCGCTTTTTCCCATGTCCTTATTATCGCCGCGGTCTGTCTTCTTTCCTATTCCAATACCTTCCATGTTCCTTTTCAGTTTGACGACGTCTCCCGTATGGTCCAGGAACCCTTTGTACGGGACATCCGCGAATTCTTTGATTTCTGGGGTTCAAAATGGTATGCCGGTGATTACGCGTTCCGGATGAGGCCGGTGGGATACTTTACCTTTGCACTGAATTATTGGCTCGGCGGTGAAGACGTCGCCGGCTATCACATCGTGAACATCGCCGTCCATATCATCAATGCGCTTCTGGTATACGCGCTTGTCGTCCTGAGCTTCAGGACCCCTTTCTTTAGAAGTGAAAAGTTAGCAGTGAAAAGTGAAAAGTCAGAACAGAAACCGGAGGACCTTTCACCTTTTACCCTTCACCTTTCACGTTTTATCGCCCTTTTTTCCGCACTCCTTTTTGCAAGCCACCCGATCCAGACCGAGGCCGTCACCTATATAGTCCAGAGACTCGCATCTCTCGTCACTTTTTTCTATCTCCTCAGCGTCGTTTCCTATGCTCGATGGCGGGTGGGGCTCTCCGGCGGTTCTTCTTACTTAAGACAGCTTCACTGGTACCTCCTGTCGCTGGCGTCTGCTGTCCTGGCAATGAAGACCAAGGAGACAGCGTTTACGCTTCCGGTCGTCATTTTAATTTACGAGTTGATTTTTTTCACGGGAAAGACTAGAAAAAGATTTTTCCCCCTGCTTCCCCTGTTCCTCACGATGCTGATCATTCCGGTCGGTCTTGTCGGAGCAGGCAAACCACTGGGAGAAGTGATAAGCGACGCCAGCGCGGCAACCCGGGTGCAGAGTCTCCTGTCGCGCCATGATTATCTTGCGACGGAATTGCGCGTCATAGTAACATACCTGAGGCTTCTGTTTTGCCCCATCGGCCAGAACCTAGATTACGATTATCCGGTATATCATTCTTTTTTTGATCCTGCCGTGTTTTTGTCTCTTATCTTTATTATGTCGATTCTTGGGGCCGGGGCGTATCTGCTTTATAAAAGCGGGCAAGGGGCAAGAGGCGAGAGGCAAGAGGAAAAGAATGCTGAGGGATTGGGTGTTTCGCCCGTCGCCTATCGCCTGTCGCCTATCGCCTTTTACCGTTTGGTCGCCTTCGGCATCTTCTGGTTCTTCATCACGCTTTCTGTGGAGTCGGGGGTCATCCCGATCGCCGATGTCATTTTTGAACACAGGCTCTATCTGCCTTCGGCCGGATTTTTCATCGCCTTCACCAGCGCGGTTTTTATCGGCGCGCGAAAGCTGTGGGAGCGGAAAAAGATAAACGGGGATAAGGGGGTAGTCGCCGTATCCCTGGCGGTCGTCATCTGTCTTTCGGGTCTCACCTATGCCCGGAACATGGTCTGGGGGAGTGAAGTGAGCCTCTGGCAGGACGTGATCAAGAAAAGTCCCATGAAGGCGCGGGGATATAATGGACTTGGTTTGGCCTATTACAATCTGCGTAAATATGGTAAAGCAATAGAGGAGTTTGGCAGGGCGACGGAACTCTATCCCGAGTACGGGGTCGCTTTCAATAATATGGGGAATGCCTTTTTTCGGGAGGGCCTCTATGACAGGGCGGTCGATGCGCAGTCGAGGGCGATAAACCTCGAGCCCGGTAATCCGGTCTTTCGCTTCAATCGGGGGGTTTCTTATGACGCCATGGGCGAATACGGCGGGGCGATCGAGGATTATAAGAAGGCCGTGGCCCTTGATGCGGCGTATGCGGACGCGTACAATAACCTTGGTGTCGTTTATCATCGGAAGGGCCAACTTTCCGGAGCGATAGAGGAATACACGAAGGCGATTTCGCTGGCCCCCGGGAACAGTATTTATCATTACGACCGGGGGCTTGCGTATGTTAGCGGCGGCCGGTTTGACCTTGCGATTGCGGACTTCGACGCCGCAATCGCCCTGAACCCCGGCATCGCCTCGTTTTACGCTGACCGCGGGTTTGCCAATGCGATGACCAGGCGTCCGGAGCAGGCAGCAGCCGATTTCATGCGGGCCTGTGAGATGGGGGATGAGGGCGGGTGCAGGGCGATGGGAGACATCCGCAGGAAGCAGGGGACTCCCTGAGATGGGTCAGATTCGGTAGCCACTGCGGTGAGCAGAAAAAAGAGTTCATGAAGGAAGACGAGGAGGAAAAAGGCATGGGAACGAAATTCAAGATAATTCTATTTTGGGTGGTCCTGGGCATCGTAGCGCATTCCTCATTATGCGGGGCTGAGGATCAGTGGAAGTATGTAACCGCCAACGACCGCGGCGAGCGATATTTCTACCAGCCCGACAGTGTCATTCGGCGTGCCCCGGATGTCGTGGACTTCAAAATGATGGTCATCCACAGCGATGCCTCAAAATCCTGGAGAGATTCGGAAATCAATTGCCGGTTCAGGATCATACGCGACCTCAGGACGAAAACGGAAAGGATCAACCGGCCTCCCGCCTTTAACAACTTTCCTTCCGATTGGCAGGCCATAGATCTCGAATCCTACTCGGGTAAAAGGCTCACGACCCCTGAAGCCGAACTTTACCGAATCGTCTGCAGATAATACTGCCTCGGGCCGTTGGCGCATAACCAACGACCTGATGCTTGCCATCTCCCGGCGAAACCACCACGCCACTGGTGATTTTACCGGTCTTGGACTTTGGGAATTAAATATGTTGCCGATAACCCTCTGTTTATAAAAGGTACCTGCCGCAGGTATTTCCTGGCATTCCGCTTGCTTCTCTCCTGAGCATCATGAATAAAAGCGGGCATGAAAGATACTTTTTTGCCATATTTTGCAGCTCCCTTCTGGCGACAATTCTTGCTGCAGTGCCGGCCTTCGGCGGTATAGAGGTGCGGTATCTATATGATCTTTCGAATTTCAACGGAATGATCCCCTATTCGTGGGCGAAGATAGCCGTCGACGAGGAGAGAAATGAGACCTATGTGCTCTATCAGGACACTGTCAGCGTGTTCAACGAAGCCGGCATGGAGGTATACAGCTTCAGGGATGTTGACACAAATCTTGGTCTGCTGCTGGACCTTGCCGTTCTCCCCGATGGCGACATCCTCACCCTCGCCGCGAATCTGACGGATCCAAAGAAAGCGGGGTATCATGTTACCCTTCGCAATTACAGGGGAGATGCTGTTTCGGAGGTTGTGCTGAAGGGCCTGCCCCCTAAGTTTTCGCGTTTTTCACCCAGACGGATGGTCTACAGGGAGGGATTACTCTATTTTGCCGATCCCGAAGGTCTGCAGATAGTCGTCACCGACCTCGACGGCCGGTGCCGCCGCGGTTACGATGTGCGCCCCCTCCTCGACCTCAAGCCGAAAGATCAAGACAGGGGAAGCGTGACGTTCAGCGGCTTTACAGTCGACCGCCGGGGGAATATGGTGTTTACGATCGACGTGCTCTTCCACGCCTATGCGCTTGCTCCCGACGGAACGACCCTTAAGGAGTTCGGGCAGGCGGGAAGCCTGCCGGGGAGGTTCAATATCGCGGGCGGAATCGCCATGGACAACAAAGGGGATTATATCGTTTCTGATCTGCTGAAGGGCGCCGTTCAGGTGTTCGACAAGAATTACAATTTCGTGACGATCTTCGGTGATTGGGACGGCAGGGCGGGCTCTCTCCGCTTGCCGAATGACGTAGCCGTTAACAAGAACGATCTCGTTTATGTGTCTCAGGGCGCCGGCAGAGGGGTAAGCGTCTACAGGATAGCTTATAACTAATGACTATAACCAAAAAAAACCAAGGGATTATGGGGGCGCGGGAATCCCTATGAGAAGGAGGTGATGGCGGGAAAAGGGAATTCTTTATGGCGGAGTAGTCGGAAGCAGTAAGTCAGTAAGTATTGAACTGCCGGACTGGTTTTACCGGCCGGTAATCCTCCGAAAAAAGTAAACCCGCTGTGAGGCGGGGACACAAAGCCGACGGGTCCCGCAAGGGACGGCCGGGTTGCCGGAGAAGATGCAAAAAGTAGGAGGATTTAAATGAAATTAGTGAAACTGAGCGCAATAGTTATGGCCGTTGCTCTGTTGGGCCTCGGCTTGGTAGGAACATCATATGCATTCCATTCGGGCGGTGTCGCCGAGTGCACAGGCTGCCACGAAATGCACGGCGCAAAAGGTGCCAGCCTTTTGCAGGGCTCTGACATAAGCTCTACCTGTTTGCTCTGCCACGGAAGGTCCGGGCAAAGCAATTATCACATCTCCACACCTGTTGCTGACATGGCTACCGGTGTGCCCCCTGTTAACATGACCCCGGGCGGCGACTTCGGATGGCTGAGAAAGGACTACATCTTCTTAAGCCACGGCTCACTGACGACCGATCTGGGCCAGACCCACGGTCACAACATCATCGCAGCGGATGCTGGCTACACTGTTGATACCGACAACCCGACCGCCCCCGGCGGTACCTTCAACTCGAACAACCTCGCCTGCAACAGCTGCCATGACAACCACGGCAAGGGCCGTTGGACGACTGCTCAAACCTATTCCAAGAACAGCGGCGCCATTTACACCTCTGGTTCCTATGGTGCGCTGCCGACGACCTTCTCCACTGGCGAGTTGCTTTCAACCGGTGTTTACCGTTTGCTGCGCGCACAGGACACGGTCGACGGCGTGACCTTCCCGAACACCCCGCCCGTTGCGGTAGCCCCGAGCACCTACAACAGGTCTGAGTACTACACGCAGACCCGTGTTGCCTATGGTTCGGGTATGTCCGACTACTGCGGCACCTGCCACGCCGACATGCACAGCACGGCAGGAATACTGAGACATCCGCAGGGCGTCACCGTGAGCGGCACCATTGTGGGCAACTACAACAGCTATGTGATGTCAGGTAACATGAACGGCTCCAGCGCGACCTCTTACCTGTCGCTGGTTCCTTACGAAGAAGGCCTTGCCTATTCGACAGCCAACGTCACCTCCCTTAAAGGGCGTGCCCAGATCAACGACAGCCAGCTTACCGGCATGCCGGCAACAGCCACTGTGATGTGCCTCTCCTGCCACAGGGCGCATGCCTCTGGCTTCCCGGAGATGACGAGATGGAGCAACGAGGGTGAGTTCATCGTCCAGGCCGGTCTGTATCCGGGCACTGACAATGCTGATTCAAACAGTGCAAACGGCAGGTCCCAGGCTGAGACCGCTGCAGGTTACTACAACAAGAACGTGACCAATTTCAGCGCCTATCAGCGTTCGCTTTGCAACAAGTGCCACGCGAAAGACTAATTGTCTGAGCGATATGCTGGATTCATACCCGGCATAGAGGGCAAGAAAGGGCCGGCATCATAAGCCGGCCCTTTCTTTTATCACGTTTGTCATGGAATTCCGGAATTGCAAAGGCTGCCGTTGATGTCGATACTTCCGGTAGTGTATAATGTTCTGTCCTTTATACCCGGGCTCCCCTTTTTTGCCC
Source organism: Nitrospirota bacterium (assembly GCA_021787505.1). GTDB lineage: Bacteria > Nitrospirota > Thermodesulfovibrionia > Thermodesulfovibrionales > UBA6898 > Sulfobium. The sequence continues at coordinate 12,447 of JAJYLU010000001.1, forward strand.
GATCCATCGGTTTCGGAGAATTCAAATGATCTCTGGAGGATATAAGTGAAAAAGGCCTCCGCGCTCTTCTTGTTTTTATTGATGTTGTACGGATGCAGGACATTGCCGACTATGGCAAAGCCGAGCCTCGAAAACCTCGGGGAGATCTTCCTGTACGCAGAGCCTTTCCCGAAAGAAGCGGCCGGCCTGAGCTTCTCCCTGGAAGGAGTTTCAGCCGTGAATGATGACGGTCAGGAAATCCCCCTCCCGCTGTCCTTTCAGGAGCTGAAGGCCGATGATCCGGGGAGACAGCGCCTCCTGGCCACGGCACCGCTGCCCCCCGGATCATACCGAGGCTTCACCTTTCGCGTCGCCGCCGCCGCCCTGAAGTCCCTGCAGGCAGAAAAAACCCTTACTGTTCCCCAAGGTCCCGTAACGATAGAATATCCGTTTCGTGTGGAGAAGAAGAATGCCCATGTTTTCTCACTGACGCTGAATGGGGAAACGGTCAAGAACGGCGCCTTCAGCCCTGCGTTCCGCGTCACCGCTCCGGGGATGCCGCTCAGCGGCCTCCTGGGATATGTGTCGAACCGTGGCGCCGATGCCGTCATGGTCTTTGACAAGAAAAAGATGGAAGTCGCAGGGGCTATAGTGGCCGGCGCTGACCCTGGAGCGATAGTCATTGATGAGACAAACCTGAGGGCCTATGTGGCTGTTTCGGGCGAAGATGCTGTGGCGCTGGTGGATCTGTTGTCCGGAAAGATAATAAACAGGACCACGCTCGCACCGGGAGACGCCCCCCGGGAGATCGCCCTCACTCCCGACGGCCGGATGCTCCTGACCGCGAATTACGGGACTAACACCGTGAGTTTCATTGACACTTCTCTCCTCACGGAGGTGCAGAGGGTGCAGGTGGGTTATGCCCCCGGATCGCTCCTTATGGACGGCACAGGCCGAAGGGCATACATATTCAACGACCGGTCCAATACCATATCGGTTATCGATGTGGCCCGCATGGCCGTTGTGGGTACCTTGCCCACGGAGACGGGCCCGGTCAGAGGGCAGTTCAACGCCAGACAGGACAGGCTCTACGTGATCTTTTCCGGCTCTCCCTATCTCGATGTCATCGATCTTCGCACCCTTGCGGTGCTGCGGAGGCAGTATGTGGGCACCGGAGCTTACAGCATGAGGGTCGATCCCAGGACAGACCTCCTCTACATCGGCAGAAAGCGTGACAATGCGGTGGCGGTCTACAATCCCTTCACTCTCACCCCCTCCTATTACATCCGGACTCAGGGACCGGTAAGCTATATGACGATCGATGCCAAGGAGGACAATCTTTATCTGGTCATCCCCGAGAGAAAGACGGTGTCGGTCGTGAGTCTGGTCAGCAGGAATGTTGTGGGTGAAATGGATGTGGACGATCCCTTCTGGGTGGCGATGATGGGCGAGAGATAGGACCTCTGCGGATGGGATCTCTTCCCGGTTTGCGTGCGTACAGGAGAAAGAGGTTTGGTACAGGGACAGCGGTCCTCCTCTGGCGGGCTTTCGTGCTCGTTGTCGTCCTGACGACAGTGTTTCAGGGGAGGGCCTGGGCCGACTCCATGGGCGGCTACTTTGATCTCGTATACAGTGAGAACAATCAAAAGACGGATACCGATCCCGGCGGCACGACTGATACTAAATCCCGCGTGTTCAGGCAGCGCTACAGCCTCTCCCTGTCGAAGAGTATTTCCCCCAACATTGCCCTTTCCGCCAGCGGCCTCTTCGACCAGACGTATGCGAAACTTAACACTAACGGGGAAGATACCACGAACCGGTTCACCCTGCTCAGTCCCAATCTTGACCTGTCATGGAAGGATGTGCTGTTTACGGGGGATTTTTTTTACCAGAGAAACCAGACGACTATCAGCGGGAGCGGCCTGGAAAAAACGACCAATATTCTCGAAAGCTACATAGGCAGGCTGGGATGGAAGCCGGTGGGTTTTCCGCCGCTTGACCTTTTTTACGGTCATACGAATGCGTACGACTCTACCCGTCGCGTCAAGGACATCGTGACCGACCAGTTCTCGTGGACCTCGGTCTATCAGCTGGTGAGCGGATTACAGATCAATTATAACGGGAGCTACGTCGACTCTCAGGATAAGCTGGGGGACATAGATACCCAGCTCCTGAGCAATGACCTGAAATCCTCGTATTTCGGCACTTTTTTCAGAAACCGGTTGAACGCAGACGCGTCGTATGAGATCTCGCAGGCAACAACACGTATCACGGCGAAGGGTTCCGGGGAGGTAGCTCTGCAGATCTTCCCCTTCGCCGGTCTTTCCTCCGTGGCCGCCCTCCCCACGCCGGTGGCACTGGACCCCAATCCCTTCCTTATCGACGGCAATACTTCGGTGAATGCAGGTATAAACATCGGAGTCCCCCCTCTGGGGGGCGATGGGAGACCGCGGGACATCGGAGTAGATTTCCTCTCCGCTACCGAGGTGAATACCCTCTTCGTATGGATAAGTCGCGACCAGCTTCCCGCGGGGATCTCCAACTTTTTTTCGTGGGCGGTGTACCAGAGTTCCGACAATCTTAACTGGACCCTTGTTCAGCAGTCGGCTCCGGCCTCGTTCATACAGTTGCAAAGCCATTTTGAGATACACTTCGCGAATGTCACTGCCAGATACGTAAAGGTGGTGGTCAGTCCCCTTACAGCAGCTGCGGCGGCGTCTGAACCGACCTTCGAGAACCCCGATCAGATTTTCGTCACGGAGATTCAGGCGTTCATAAGGCAGCCTGCGCCTCAGAACAGCAGGACCATCAATTCGCTGTCTCAAAGGTTAAATACAAACGCCCGCTACCTGATACTGGAGAGGCCGAGCCTTTACTATAACTTTTCATATTTTTTGGCGACGAGCAGCGCCGAGGGGGCATCCACAACGGCATGGACCATGGTCAACGGCCTGGGTGCGAGCCAGAGTTTGAGCCGCATACTTACGACAAGCGCCAGGATAGAGAGACAGGATTCAAAGGATCAAAGAGGTAAGACCGTCACTTATTCGTACAGCGCTTCTCTCGATGCCGTCCCACTGAGGACGCTCTCACAGAATTTGACCTACAGCGGGAACACACAGCAGCAGCCGCAAGGCACTACGGTCTCAAATGCCGTAGTGCTGACTAACACCGCGCAGCTATACACCGGCATCAGCGCCTTTGTGAATGCCGGGATCTCCAAGTCCTCGGTGTTCGACGGTACCAATAACTCCTCCACCACCCTCAACGCCGGGACAGTCCTCGTACCGAACAGGAGGCTGAGTGTTTCGCTGAACTACGGCTACTCCGATTCGCGGCTGTCCGGCGCGGGACAGGGCTCTACAACGGAGACTACGAATACAGATCTCTCAGTGTCCTATACCCCGTTTCCTGCGCTTTATCTCTTCGGCGAATGGACCTGGACGAAGACCAGTACTCACAGCGATAATATGCAGGCGACGAACACTCAGAACGATATGCTGCAGAATTATAGCGTCAACTGGGTCCCGTTTCAGGGCGGGCAGCTGGTCTTCAACTTCTTTTACAACGAAAGCCTGAGGCAGCTGGACAACTCAAGGGCCAGGACCTACGGCTCAACTGTCAGATGGATGCTGTCAGGGGCGAGTTATTTGACTTTTACATATAATATATTACAAAATAAATCGTTTTTTTCGCAGGTGTCGACGCACAATCGCGAAAGGGTTCTTCTCGTCGAATATAGGCTGAATTTCTTATGACCAAGGGCTGAAATCAGGGGGAGAAATGATGCGAAAGACAAGGTTTCTGGCGGTATTTCTCATGGCGGTGCTGACGGCCTGCGCCGGCGCAGGGCATCTTTCGAACTGGCATGACGAGAGCATGGACTTCGGTGCGGTCAAGACCGTTGCGGTGATGCCTTTTGCGAACCTGACACAGTTGCAGCAGGCGGGTGGCAGGGTGAGGGACACGTTCATGAGCATGCTCATGGCTACGGGCGGTGTCTACGTCTTGCCGCCCGGAGAGGTCGCCCGCGGTATCGCAAGGGCCGGAATCGCCGATCCTACAGCGCCTTCTTCCGAAGAAGTCGTAAAGCTCTGTGGTATCGTGAAGGCCGATGCGGTAATTACCGGTGTGGTAAAGGAATACGGCGAAGTAAGGGCCGGCGCCACATTCGGCAATATCATTGCATTGGACATGAGTATGCTCGAGGGGCAGTCCGGCAGAGTCGTATGGACCGCCAGCGCGGAAGAAGGCGGGGTAAGTATGAAGGACCGTCTTCTGGGGCCGAGCGGAAAACCGATCAATGATATTACAGTACAGGCGCTTAATGAGATCATCAACAAGCTTTTTAAATAGAATTTCGGTTTTTCTCATAACCTCTCTTTTATTTCTTCCAGGATGCGCCAGTGTCAAAGCCGGCCCGGCTGCTGCGGGGCCGGTGGTGGGCGCGAATTTCCGGGTTGCGGTGTATCCCGTCGCGAACCTGAGCGGGGCGCGGGCGCCCTTGAAGGAAACTCGCCGAATGCTGACAGAGATGCTTCGGGCGAAGGGCATGGCTGTCCTGAGCGACGAGGAACTGGAAACATTTCTGGCAAGGCACCGGATCCGCTATTTGGGGGGACTATCCGCCGAGGAATCGGAGTGGATGAAGGGCGAGATGGCGGTGGATGCGGTCCTCATTACTTCATTTGAGCATTACGATGAAGTCTTCCCTCCCAAAATCGCCTTAACCGCCAGACTGGTCTCCACCGGCATCAAACCTGTGATCTTGTGGGGCGGCAGTTCAGCATTGGCAGGTGACGACTCGGAAGGCATCCTCGCTCTGGGCCTGATCGAAGACCCCGGCAGGCTGCTGGAAAAGGCTGTCGGAGGGCTCTCCGATTCATTGACGGGATACCTGTCGGGCAAGGAGGAGCGTCTGAAGGGCGCTTCATGGCGGGCGGTCGTGCGGCGGGGAACAGAGGAGACCGGGCAAGGCCCTCCTTTTTACTTTACCGCAGAGGCAGAGGGCGGCCGAGTGCACATCGGCCCATTCGGGCCGAAGTCGTACTATGAAGCGCCTTTCCTGGCCCCCGGCAAGAGGTACTCTATCGTCGTGGCCCCTTTTCTGAATGCCTCCGCCGACAGAGATGCGGGCGATATCGTGAGACTGCAGTTCGTCGCGCAGCTTGCTGCGATTAAAAACATTTCTGTTGTCGAACCCGGCGTGCTCAGGGAGAAAATGCTGACGAGCAGGATTATAATGCTCGACAGCGTATCACTTGCGGATGCTGACCTCATTTTTGAGGGGCTCAATGCGGATCTGATCCTGACCGGGAAGGTCGAGGATTATTATGACTATCAAGGCCCTAATGGGACCCCTCACGTAAGGTTCTCGGTCTCGCTGATAGAAAGAAAGGGCGGCAGGATGGTGTGGACATCTGACAGCAGCAACACAGGCGACGACAGAGTCGTCATATTCGACTTCGGCAAGATCAGGACCGCGCAAGGGTTGGCATCCCGGATGATCCGGGTTATCGTCGAGGAGCTTTTCTCGGGTCCCCTGATACAAGAACGTCCTAAAGGAGTGTCATGAAAACATCTATTAGTATTTGGAGCATCAGTTTCTGTATCGTTCTTCTGGCTGGCATCCCGGCTATTGCAGCCCCGCAGGGTCCGGGCACCGTGGATGCGGGGAAGTCTCCGGAGCGCCCTTCAGCCTATATTTTTTTGAGGGCCCCTCTGCGCTCTCCGCTGTTTTCGAACTGCCCTGCGGAGCCTGCAGTCGGCAAGACAGTGCCCCAGGCCCCCCCGGGGTATGTCATCCTGAGAGCGCCCATCGGTGAGCCCCGCTTCTCGGATTGTCCTGTGGCGCTCGTAAATGACAAGCCCCTCACCTTGCGTGATTTCAGCAATGCGATCGCATCCCTTCACGAGGGGATGTCAGGGGGGACTCAGGCCGCCCGCATAGACTACGCGCAGGTCATGAGAAGACTCATCGATGTGCGGCTTGCCCTGGAGGAGGCAAGGGCGATCGGCCTTGATGTACTCCCGGAAGTGAAAAGGGACATAGAGGCATTCGCCGATAGAACGCTCAGGGATATGGTGACTTCGGCGCAAGTTGAGAACATCAAGGCGGATGAAGCTGAAGTGCAGAAGGTTTACAGGGCCTCTATAAAGGAGATAAAGATAAGCGCAGTCTCGTTTAAAGAGAAGAAGGATGCCGAGAAGTTTGAAGCCGCAGCAAAGGCAGGCAAGGATTTCGGCGAGCTGCTGAAGCAGGTGCCGAAGGGGGCGGATGCGGAAGTCTCCGCGAAAGGGAGATTTATGAAGGAAGGCAACGTTGAGCCGCAGATGAGAGCGGCGATGTCCTCCATGAAGGCCGGCGATATAAGCCCTGTGATCCGGCTGCCCCTGGGCTTTGCGGTCGTGAAACTTGAGGACATCCGGTCTGTGGAAGACCCGAAGGCGCTGGAAGAGGCCCGGAAGGAAGTGCTCGGGAGGATGCAATTCCAGGCACTGAAAAAATTCAATGAGTCGTTGGCGAAAAAGTATGTGAAACTGAACAAGAAACTGTTTACTTCGCTGGACTTTGAGTCAAAAGGGATTCCCGGCTTTCTCGCTCTCCTCAAAGACAAGCGGGTCCTCGCTCAGGTGAAGGGGCACAGCCCGGTGACCGTTGCAGAATACGCCAACGCCGTGAAGGATGCCTTTTTCCACGACATAGAGGGAGAGATCAAAAGAAAAAGAATAAACAAGAAAAAAATCGAGATATACGAAAATTTTATGGCCAAGAAACTCCTGGTGATCGCGGCGCGGGAAAAGGGCATGGACAAGACGGCTGAGTTTAAGGACGCGGTGAAAGAACACCGGGACGGCGTGATTTACTCCGTCTTCGTCAGCAAGGTGATCGCTCCGGGCATAAAGATGACGAATGATGAGATGAAGCGCTATTACGACGAACACATTTCCGATTATTCCTCTCCCGAAAGGATCAGGATCAGCAGCCTGATTTTCGACAAGAACCGGAGGAGCGACGCCGAGAAGGCGGTTGAGGAATTGAGAAAGGGCACCGATTTCACTTGGGTCAAGGACAACGCGGGGGGGCAGGCCAACAAGAGCGTTAGGGATGAGGAAGGAGAATTGCCGGGAGATGTGGTCTCCGTGAGTGAGCTGCCGGAGGGAGCGAGCGAGGTGGTAAAGGGCTCCAAGCCCGGTGATGTAAAGCTGTACAAGAACCCGGACGGCTACTTTTACGTAATCTTGGTACAGGAGGTTTTCCCGTCTCAGACGGCCCCTTTCGAAACGGTCAAGCAGGAGATAGCGAAAGTGGTATTCTTCAGAAAACTGAACAGCCAGTTCCAGCAATATGTGGAAAAGCTGTGGGGCGCCTATCATGTACAGGTGTATGGCGAAGAACTTGCCAGGGAGCTTGAGGGCAGGAAACCTCAAAAGTGATCGTCTGTGAGCGGGAAGATTCCACAGGGTCCCAGGGTGAAAAATTTGACAAATAGGAAGATGCTTAATTTATACTATAGAACATGAAATTTCCAGGCATGCGAAATAAGTACTTCATAATGATTCTGTTGCTCGTAGTCGCCGGTGCCGCATTTTTTTCAGCGATCAGCCCTGCCCCTGCACAGACGAGATTCAAGTCGAAAGAATGCCTGGACTGTCACCAGGCGTTTGCGGACAAGTACTTCAAGATGAAGAACGTGCACGCGGTTGTCAAGGAAAAAAAATGCGAACAGTGCCATCTGCGGCACGGCAGGATACCGAAACTCCTGCTTAAGAACGAGGGCAACCAGCTCTGTCTTCCATGCCACAGCAAAGAGAAGATCGGCATGGACAAGGCCCACGTTCACACGGGACTCAAGACAGGACAATGCGTCCTGTGCCATGACCCTCATGCGTCTCAGAACGATCACCTGCTCAAGGCAGCAGGGAGTGAACTTTGCTATAAGTGCCACAAGAGGGAGGATTACGAAAAGAAGGTCGTTCACGGCGCGCTGAAGAAAGAGGGATGCCGGACCTGCCACATGGCCCACAGCTCCGATCAGGACAACCTTCTGGTGAAGGCGGTGGCTTCCCTCTGCGCGACATGTCATCAGGTCGGCGAGGCGGCCTTCAAGAAGGCGCACGGAGGCTACCCTGTTGAAACGAAATCCTGTACGATCTGCCATGACCCTCATTCGTCGTCCCAACCGAACCTCCTGAAGACGAGCGCCCACAACCCGGTTCTGGGCGGGGCTTGCGATACGTGCCACAATCCAGCCGCTTCCCCGAAGCCCTTTGAGACCGTCCAGAGCGGAAGTGCGCTCTGCATGATGTGTCATGACGCGTCAGCTCTCAAAGGCGGTGGAACTGTCGAGCACGTGGCATTCCAGCAGGGCATGTGCCTTTCCTGCCATAATCCGCATACCTCTGAGAACGAGAAACTCCTGAGCAGAGCGGGCAATGACCTGTGCTTTGAATGCCATCCGGACAAGAAGAAGTCCGTCCCCTTCAAGCATGCACCGCTGACGAGCGCCAAGGGATGTCTTTCGTGCCATCTTCCCCACGCTGCGAAAAACAAGGAGCTTCTGAAGGCCGAAGGCGAGACACTGTGCTTCGGCTGCCACACGAAGACAAAGGAATCCCGGAACGTCAAGACCCCTCATCCTCCTTTCATGCAGGGCATGTGTCTGTCGTGCCACAATCCGCACGGGTCGGATTATGATCACATACTCAAGAACAGGACTGACAGGGTCTGCTTTATGTGCCACACCGATGCCGAGGCGCGGTTCAACAAGACCTATACGCATAAGCCGGTGGCCGACGGCTTATGCGTCGCGTGTCATGCGGCCCACGGCTCGAACGAGGAGAAGCTCCTTAAGGCTGCTGCTCCCCAGCTTTGCGCCAACTGCCACGGCGACCTTTTGAAGGAGGCCACCGGCGGCTCCAACCATCCGCCCTTTGTCGGCGGGATGTGTCTGACGTGCCATGATATTCACGGCAGCGACAACGCCGGAATGCTCGTGGGCAAGCAGGCTACAATCTGCTTCTCCTGCCACACGGACCTGGACAAAGCCCTCAAGGAGAGCCCGTCCAGGCATTCGCCGGTTGCGGCAGGGGAATGCACAAAATGCCATAGTCCGCACAAGTCCAATCTGAACAAGCTCCTCCTGGCAACGCGGCCCGATTTGTGCCTCACATGTCATAAGACCATAAAGGAGAAGATGGCAACAGAAAAGAACCATCCCCCGGCCGCCAGGGATTGTCTGCGGTGCCACAAGCCGCACTATTCAGCTCAAGCGTCCCTGATGGCAGAGCCGGTCCAGCAGCTCTGCGCCGGGTGTCACGACGTGAAAGGCAGGTCATTCTCAAAGTCTCATATCAACATCGATCCTTCGGTCATGGACTGCAAGAGCTGCCATAATCCGCACGCGTCCAAGGATCCGAAGTTCTTTAAAGACAACCTCCACCCTCCTTTTGCGAGCAGGTCGTGCGAGGATTGCCATATAGTGGAAAAACAATGAAAAGGAAAGCATTGCACGAAGTATATCGGACCGCCTTTTTCTTCCTGGCGGTGATTCTTGCCGTCGGCGCCTCAGCGGTCCGCGCGGACGACCAACAGTTCAAACTTAAACCCGGGGCCAGAGGCCAGATCTGCCTGGGCTGCCACGTGAACATGAAGGACAAGCTGAACAACCCCTTTGTACACACTCCGGTGAAGCAGGGGAACTGCGCCGGATGCCACAATCCGCATGCCTCCTCCCACGATAAGATGCTTTCTTCGAACCTCGACAAGATATGCTCGACATGCCATGGGGCCATGATTCCCGAGAATGCGCAGAGCGTGCACAAGGACGTGGCGAGCGGCAATTGTACGAAATGTCACGACCCGCACGGGTCGAAATACAAGTTCAACCTTGTGAGGCAGGGCAAGACCCTCTGCTTTGGTTGCCATAAGGAGATGGGCGAGAGCATCGGCAAGGCACAGTTCAAGCACCCCCCGGTGGAGAATGACTGCCTTTCATGTCACAACCCCCATGCCTCGGCAAAGTCCAAACACCTGCTCGTCGATACCGTCCCATCGCTCTGCCTGAAATGCCATAATGCCAAGAACCCGACCTTCGTGAACCTGCATATGAAATATCCGGTGGAGAGAGGCGACTGTACATCCTGCCACAGCGTCCATGGCTCAAGCAAGGGAGCGCTCCTCTATGCGAACGCGCACGTACCCGTTGCAAACAGGATGTGCAGCCAGTGTCACGAAGACCCCACGTCAGCAACACCCTTCAAGACTAAGAGGCAGGGATATGAATTGTGCAGCGGGTGCCACAGCGACTTGGTCAACAAGATCTTCAGCAAGAATAACATCCACTGGGCCGTTGTGGGCAAGAGAGGCTGCATCGCGTGCCATTCGCCCCATGGTTCGCCGCAGCCGAAACTGCTGCGGGGGACGTTGACGGCAGTCTGCGGCACTTGTCATGCGGATACCCTGCAGCGACAGCAGAAGTCTCCGACGAAACATCCGCCTGTTCAGGAGGGCAATTGCACAGCCTGCCATTCGCCTCACTCGTCGGATTACGAGTACCTCGGAAACTATCCGGTGATCGAGCTCTGCGGGCAGTGCCATAACTGGAAGGCGCACAGCACTCACCCGCTGGGTGATAAGGCCGTAGACAAGAGAAACAGCAACTTGCGGGTGACCTGTCTGAGCTGCCACAGATCGCACGGCACGGAATTCAACAAGTTGATACCGTTTAAGACCTCGACGGATCTTTGCACACAATGTCACAAGGCGGAGGCACAATAGTGAAAAAGATGCGGTTTTTCGCGATGATCGTCGTGCTTGCCATGGTGCTTTCTCCTGCATTGTCCCTTGGCGCGGCGACCGCCCGGTTTGTCTTTCTCAAGGCGATCTATACCGATGAAAAAGGCGGCAGCCTCAAATATCCCGACGGCCTGGCCTGCAGTGGTGCGGGACAGCTGATCGTTGCGGACACACAGAACAACAGGC
>JAJYLU010000209.1 GCA_021787505.1 Nitrospirota bacterium
ATTCATTCGTTCACTCCAGAATAAAGTACGACAACATCCCGAGCGTCGCCAATAAAAAAGCGGACCCGAGAAATTCGGTCAGTCTGAACAACCTCATCTTAGCCAGTCCCGTCTCTATCAGGACGAGGACGATACCCGCCACTCCGAGTTTCAGCAGCATAAAAAAAAGGGCGGCTGCCACCGCGAGCAGGTCGGCCGAAGAGGCGATGCCCCACGGCGCAAACACGGCGATACCCAGTGCGGTAAAGAGAAAGAGCTTCATCATCGAAGCCCATTCGATCAGTGCCAGGTGCCTGCCGGAATATTCGAGGATCATCGCCTCATGGATCATCGTCAGTTCGAGATGTGTCGCCGGATTGTCCACCGGTATCCTGCCGGTCTCGGCCAGGGTAATGAGGATGAAGGCAAGAAGGGCAAAGACGATCGAAGGCCTCAGCACGGACTGTCCGCTCATCACCAACTGCGCCATATACGAAAGCGAAGTCGACCTGCTTGCAAGGGACATCGTGAATATGGCCATGAGCATCGCCGGCTCAGCAAGGGAGGCGACCGTCATCTCGCGGCTCGCGCCCATGCCGCCGAAGGCGGTGCCGATATCCATCCCGGCAAGCGCGGTAAAGAACCTGGCGATCGCAAAAAGCGCAACGAGCACGATCACGTCCGCCGTCGCTGCAAGGGGCAGATCCGTAGAGAGTATCGGGATGATGCCGCCGGCAAGTACCGCCGTCCCGAAGACAAGATAGGGTGTGAAACGGAAGATCCAGGAGGCATTCTCGGCAAGGACCACGTCCTTCGAAAAGAGCTTTCTCAAGTCCCGGTACGGCTGGAACAGTCCGGCGGAACTCCGCCCCTGCGCCCAGCACTTCAGGACCCTGACCCATCCGACGAACACAGGACCGATCGCAAGCAGGATCAGCACCTGCAGGATCTCCATCACAAAGGGATAGAGGTTCATCTCAGGAACACCAAAAGGACTATGATCGTGACGAACGAATAGATGAGGTAGGCCTGTATGCGGCCCTGCTGCAGACGGCCTACCTTCCGCGATCCCCAAAAACTCGCCCTGATCACCGGCTTATAGAGCCACCCCCAAAAGCGGTCCCTCACATGCAGCGAATAATACAACTTTTTGGGAAAGGCCTTATGCACGGTCTGCTGGCTCGCCCTCACCCGTTCTTTCACGTTGAAGAGAAAACCGAAGATCCTCCGTATCGGCATCGCAAAGGAGGTCGCGTTATACTGCATCCTCTGGTCTATTTTTTCGAAACCGCAGTCCCAGATAGGGACCCTATGGATCGCGCCGGGCCTCACGTGGAGAAGCAGATATGCGGCGATCACGATGCCGAGTATACCGAAAAATACGATAGGCCCCGAATACGATGCGCGCTGGTAGGCAACCGGCGTGAGCCACATCCACCCGAAGGCGCCTGCGGAGGTGCCGATACTGGTGCCGATCAGCTGTTGAGGGACCGCATCCATCCAGCCGATAGCAAGGGTGGGCAGGATGCCGAGGAGGAGACATGCGGCCGCGGCCATGATCATTCCCATCCGCATCGGCCAGTCGGCCTCGCGCACGTTCGGTCTGTGGTGCCCCCGCCAGTGTCCGAGAAACGTCACGCCGAAGGCCTTTACAAAGCAGGCAGCGGCAAGCGCCCCGGTAAGGGCGAGCAGGGCCGCGCCCATCGGTATCAGGAGCTTAAGCAGAGGGCTCGGCAGAGACGGCGAAAGCAGAAACGCCTGGAAGGTGAGCCACTCCGAGACGAACCCGTTGAAGGGAGGAAGCGCGGAGATCGAAATGCAGCCGATCAGAAACAGTGCGGCGGTCCAGGGCATAAGGTGGATGAGCCCCCCCATCTCCTCCATGTTGCGCTCGTGCGTCGCATGGAGCACCGCCCCGGCGCCCATAAAGAGAAGCCCCTTGAACATTGCATGGTTCAGCGTATGATAAATACCTGCGGTAAGGGCCAATGCCGCAAGGAGAGGCAGCTTGAAGGCGGTGAATATCATCGCGAGACCGATCCCGATAAGAATGATGCCGATGTTCTCGACCGAGTGATAGGCGAGGAGCCTCTTTAAGTCATGCTGCATCAGGGCATAGAGCACGCCCATGACCGCCGAAACCAGGCCGAAGACAAGCACGATCGCCCCCCACCACCAGGGGAATACCCTGATAAGGTCGAAGGTGACGCGGATGATCCCGTAGATCGCGGTCTTCAGCATCACGCCGGACATCAGCGCCGAGACGTTCGAGGGAGCGACCGGATGAGCCTCGGGAAGCCAGACATGAAGGGGGATTACACCCGCCTTGGCGGCGAAGCCGAAAAAAGACAGGAGAAAGGCAACAGTGGCCCATTCGACCGGGAAATGGGCGCTCCGCATCGCATCGAACGTATAACCGCTGAAGCTTCCGAAGCCGGTTGCGAGGCCGGCAAGCACACCGAATGAAAGCAGGATCGCGATAGCCCCCACATGTGCGACGACCATATAAAGAAAGGCGGCCCGTCGGTTCTCGATGCGCTCGTCCTCGAACATCACGAGGAAGTAGGAAGCGGCTGCCATGACCTCCCAGGAAATCAGGAAGATCAGGGCGTCATCGGAAAGGACCACCATGTACATGCCAGCAAGGAAGAGGCAATAAAAAATCGCAAGGCTCGTCACGGACCTTTTTCCCAGGAACCCTTTCACATAACCGATCGAGTACACCGAAACAAAAAACGAGAGGAGTCCGATCACCACGAGAAAAAAACCGGCAAGGGGATCAAGCCTGAGATGAAACGGCAGGTCGGGGAGCCCAATGAGCATAATAAGTTTCTGCGTCTCCCCGCTCCATACAGTCCATGCCCCGGCAAAAACGGCTAGGAGCGAGGCGGCGGCCGTCAGGGCAAATCCTGAATAAATAAGAAGCCCCTGACTACGCGAGAGGAGCGAAACCAGCAAGGGTGCGCACAATAGGATGATTACAGAAAGAGAGGCGAGGTCGATCGGTCCGGGATTCATTCGCGAGGGTCTCCGGTGTCGCTACGTTCCTGGAGCAAGAAGTTATGGATCTGGCTTTTTTCCCGACATTGGGGGGCCGAGGCTTGCGCCGCACTCACGTTCATCTTGTCCAGATCCGTCTATCTCTCTATTAGAAAATCGCAAATATTAATGCAAACTCTCTAAATTATCTTAAAGGCCTCCACCTTGTCAAGGAAAACCACACGCTACTCGTATCTTCTCAGGTCCTCCTCGGATAGACCGAAGTAGTGGCCGACTTCATGGATGAGGGTCTTGCGGATCTGTTCGAGAAGTTCCTCCTCGGACGAGCAGATCATCTCTATATTTTTCTGGTAGAGGGTTATCTTGTCCGGCAGGGGGTAGGGAATTTCGAAAAAGCCCCCTTTATGAGGATAGGGCACACCGCTGAAAAGGCCGAGCAGCAGGCCGCCCCTCCCGCCGACCCGCTCAAGATCATGGGCCCCCGGAAGGTCCTCCACGATTATCGTGATATTCGTGAAGTACTTGGTATACTCATCCGGCAGAGTCTCGATCGCCCTATCGACCAATTTTTCGAAATGTTCCCTGCTCGTCCTGTATGCCATGCACTTATTTTAAATCATTTCCTGTCAAAACAATCGCAAACACAACATGCGCAAAGCAATTAGATAAAATTCCTCCAAGGCGGGCGCAAGCGCCAAAAATTGGCTCACTGTGATTTACCTTGCAACTGCAGAATAATCCGCCTAAATAGAGTTCGGCGTGATGAAAAACAGCCATAGTCGAGGCTCCGCAGCCGGCTTACAGCCAGGTTGATACCCTTTTATAAACTACACCTTACCTTATGTCTGCGTTTACGTGAATCAGGATAATAGTCTGCCGATTCTATGGCGTTTTTCAGCACGCCGGACTTTATCATTTCCGGTAATAAGGTTTATGTTTTTTGTCCGGCATTTATGTAACGTCCGAGTTCTTCAAGCAGGGGGACCTGCCCCTTGTTGATCTTCCCTTTAGCTTCTTCCACGCCCAACCACATCGCACGGTCGATCTCGGGGAATTCCTGCTGTCTGCCGGATCTGGGAGGCCACTCCATCGAAAAGAAGTTGCTCCGGATCTTCGCGGGATTGCAGTCGCCTTCGACCGCCCATGCATGAACAAGCTTGCCGCTCTTCAGCTTTACAGGCGAAAGAGGAATAAAGTTCCCCGAGATCGGGAGCCCTGTTTCCTCTTCGAACTCCCGCCGGGCAGCCGAGAGCGCGTCTTCCCCCGGATCGATTTCGCCTTTGGGGATCGACCATGCGCCAAGATCTTTCTTTTCCCACAACGGCCCTCCGGGGTGAACGAGAAAGACCTCAAGGCCGCTTTTGCGCTTCCGGTAAAGAAGAATGCCTGCACTGATCCTGGACATGCTCATATTGTAACAGCAATTTGCCGCTGAAAGAGAGGCCGCGAAATCGCACACTGACGTTGCATCGCAGAAGACAAATGCTCTGAAAAAGTCCATAAATCCGGCAAATATAAATTGTGATTCACGTAAACGCAATTTTAACCTTGCGCGACACTCCCCAAAATGGTTTGTTACCATATGCCAGGATTCGCGGAGCCTCAGATTATGGACCTTTTTCAGCGCATTTGTCTTCCTTTTTCAGTGTAAATGTGCATACTTAATATCGACTTATATCTTTGTTCACGCCTCTCTTTGATCTCTGAGTATTTTTTTCGTATCATAGTGG
>JAJYLU010000210.1 GCA_021787505.1 Nitrospirota bacterium
AATCCTATCGCCCTGCGCCGGCTCACACGGAAAAGCAACAGGTAGAGCAAAACGCCGTTCATGACGTGGAGAAGCACGTTCGTGAGAATGAAACCGCGAGGATTTAATCCCCACAGGGAGTAATCGAACATATAGGAGATGATATGGAGCGGGGCATAATTCCCAACGTAGAACCGGGTAAAAGCATCCTTCAAATGTTCTAACGTGATGCCCCTTATCACCGCGTTTTCCACCACATATGAGGAGTCATCCCAGTTCAAAAGAAAACTGTGGCCGAGAGAATCCGCGTACACAACAAAAGTGATGGCCGACAGAACAATGAGTGATGTGATATGAGGTCTTATTTTTTCAAAAAAGGTCTTTACCATTCCCGCAAATCAGTTGACGGCGCCCGAGGGAGCCGCCAGAGAAACCGAGCATATCCGGAGCCGGTCCGCCTCTATTCTATATAAATCCCGTGAGGCCGATCAAGGAGAGGGATTCAGGATACTATAATTCGACAGCGCCCCTTGCAGTGCGGTGCATGCTTCTGTGTTCTCCAGATCGCATCCTCTCCGAAAATCCGCGATAGCAAACTCTTTACGCCCCATCCTGAGATAGGTATTCCCCCTGTTGCAATAGGCGCTGAAAAAGCTGCCGGAGACTGTCCAACTCAGGCAAAACGGACATGCCTCGACCTTCAGCCCTGCACCTACTCCTTGAGCGAAACCTCCCGCGCACTGATGCCGAACCTTGAAAACCACGCGGAAAATTCCCTCTTCGAAACCTTCCTGGCACTCATGATCCCGCGCCGCTTCTGCATTGTTTTCCCAAACCCCTTCACCGCCGCCAGATAGGCCCTGCCCAGGATCGCGACGGCGCCGAGCGCGGAATGCGATTTCATCAGCCTGCCGCTCGCACCCTTCCCCGTCAGGGCACCGTATCCCTGGAAGAAGTAGCGCAGCAGCGTATAGAAGAAGCTGAGAAGGACCATGCGCAGGGGGAAGCACTTTATTACGACCCATATCCTGTTCCTTTCGACGAGATATGCCTTAAGCGGAGAGTAGGGCTCCGTCGTTGCGGAGTACTTATGATAGACCACCGCACCCGGGACATAGACACACCGCCAGCCTGCGAGTCTGCCCCTCAACCCGATATCGACATCCTCCACATAGAGAAAGAAGTCCTCATCCAAAAGCCCGATCTCATCGAGCATTTCGCGTTTGTACAGGCCCGCGCAACCGCTCGGGAAGAAGACTTCCTCTTCTGAATTATATTGACCGATGTCCTTTTCCAGCCTTCCTCTGCCACGTGCAATACCGTCCTTGTACATCAGGAGGCCGGTGTTATCAATGACTTCGGGTTTGTAATAATTCAGTATCTTCGATGCGCACATACCTGTTTGAGTTTCCTTTTCCGCAGTCCCGACCAGCTGTTCCAGCCAGTGCGGATCGACCTTTGTATCGTTGTTAAGGAGGACGAGGTAACGGCCACGCGATGCCTTTATCCCCGCATTGTTCCCGCCTCCATAGCCGAGGTTCTTTTTGTTCTTCAGGATCTTGACTTCCGGATAGGCGGCTTCGACAAATTCGACCGACCCGTCAGAGGAGGCATTGTCCACGAAGATCGTCTCGAAATCAGCGAATGTCTGTTCCTTGAGGGAGTCGAGGCACTCCTTCAGGAGATGACAGCCGTTGTAATTGACTATGACGACAGAAATAGGGGGCATAATTTCTGAAACGATCGTCCCTGTCAATAAAATCTTACAGCCTCTCAGGACGTTCGTAAATATTCCATAGATCTTATTATATCGAAACAGGCAGAGAAATACGACAGCTTGTCCATATCAGTCAGTTCTCCTTGCCGGCGTACCAATGTCTCTTGCCCGGTGCAAAATTCCACCGTTCTGCTCAAGGATGGCATAACTTTCCCGTCAAAGGGAATAATGAAAAGACGATTGGGCCTGTCATCACCTCGTCTGATAAGGCTGGAAACGCCGGTAGAGCGGATATACGAGGGCATATATCATATACTTGCCGTAAAGGGAGAGGGAGACCGGCAACCTGGCCAAAAAGGCAAGGCGTCCTCTTTCTCCCATCAGGATTCTGCCGATCTCCTGCTGCACAAGAAGGTTGTTTCGCTCTTTTTCGCCGAGTCCTTCGCCCCAAAATGCGCCAATTTTTTTGGCCGCCTCTATCCGGTACTTGCCATTGTTGTACAGGTCGGCAGACTTGTTGCCGGCGCCCACGTGGACCCTTCCGAGGACCACCCGGGGATAGGCTGCGCAATCGCAAAAGATTTCCGGGTTAACTGCCCAGAAATGCCAGTCCTCCAGGAAGGTGAGTTCCTCGGCAAAAAGGCGTCTTGCCGTCTCACGCCTGAAGATGACCGAGAGGGGATGAAAAGGATTTTGCGAAGTAAACAGGGCGGCGAGTCTGTCCGGCCGGGGAAAAACAACCCTCGCCCGTTTCAGATACCTGCCGTTTCGGAAATACTCCACGGCAAAGAGCAGGCCGCTTTTCCCGACGTTCTGTCCGATCAGAGGGAAAGGATCGGCGATAAGCTCATCATCTGCGTCAAGAAAAAGTGTCCATCCCTCATTAAAGGTCGCCAAGGCCCTGTTTCTCGCAGAGCCGCTTCCCCCATTGGGTTTTCTTATCAGTTCATATTCTATCCCTCTCACCCCGGCAATTGCCTGCTCAAATATCCGGGAGCTTGCGTCTGTGGAGCCGTCGTCAACCGCGATCACCTTCACCAGGTTTCTATGGGCCTGGCTGACGCACTCCAGCGACGCCACTGTCCGCTCCACGGTCGCAGCGGCATTATAGAAGGGTATAATGATATTAAGTCTGTCCCGCATATTGTCAGAAAAGGGCTTTAAGCCGGTTGATCGCCATTTTTGAGGCAAAGGTAAGATAGCAAAGAGGCTTGGAGAGGCCGTTCTCCATCTGGCTGCGCAATACCTCCCTATGGCACTCACGCGGCATTTGCCCACTCCTCCCCTCTCCCGAAAACAATGCAACATCTTCCTTCAGATAACGAAACTCCACCCCTGCGGCAAGGGCCCGGACGTAAAAATCATAGTCCATGGCAAAACGGTAGCCGGTATTGAACAGACCTACCTTTTCGTAAATACTTTTCGGAACAAAAAGCGTCGGATGGTCAAATGGGCAATCAACATATTTCCAGATATGGGGAAACGGCCGGGGCCTGATCCTTTTTAGCAGGCCCTGCCTCTGCCTGATCATATTCCCATGGACGATAAAATCCGGCCTTGTTCCGGCGTACAGGTCAACGACCTTTTTGAGGATGCCCGGGAGATACTGGTCATCGGAATTGATAATGCCGATCACATCGCCGCTGCTCAACAGTATGCCCTTGTTGAAGGCATCCGCTATCCCCTTGTCCTTCCCGCTTACATACTTCGTCACATGCCCGGCGGCGAGTTCCCTTTTGATGATGTCAAGCGTGCCGTCAGTCGAGCCTCCGTCAACGATTATGTACTCGAGCTGCGGGCAGCCCTGCGTTAAAACCGATTCCATGGTTTTTTCGATGGTTTTCTCGCTATTGAGACAAACGGTAATGATTGAGAGTTTCATCCGGCTGCCTCCGCGCCACGCCCGGCCGGATAGCGATCGGACGCTTTTTTCGTGAGCACATAGAGACAGCTCTTTTCGCCTACGCCGGACCTCCTCATGGTGTCCGCGCCAAGGAAATCCGCCCCGACCTGGGTGACACCGAATCCCGCGTTTTCAAGGCGGCGGATGAAGTCGCCCTTTGCATACACGCGCACATGGTCCTTCTGTCCGAAGTGTTCAAGGCGCTCTTCCGGGGCCGCCTTCGAAATGTCCTCGTAGCTGCCGTCGAGGCCGGCCAGAATCGGCGTCATCACGATACCCCAGCCGCCGGGCTTGAGAATCCTGAACAGCTCCCGCATGGCCTGCGCGTCGTCCGGCACATGTTCAAGGATATGGGAGCAGATAAAACAGTCAAGAGAGTTGTCGTTATAGCTCGTCATCCGGGTGATATCGACCCTATCGTCCACATCCTTCATCCGGAGGTCGGCTGTCCTGTATTCGTACAGGCCAATCCGCCGCAAATATCTGGAGAGTGACCTTTCCGGAGCGAAATGGAGCAGCTTCTCCCTCGCGGGACGCCCTTTAGTCAGCCTGTGGAGGTAGAGAGCGACCAGCCGGTCCCTGTCGGAGCAGCGGCAGACCGGGCAGAGATAATTATCGACGTTCAAGGTCTCAAAGTCCAAGGCGGTAAAGCTGCGGCCCCTGATCTTCAGCGCTATCCTGAATTGTCCGGGCAGAGGCAGAAAAGATCTTAAACTGCTCGCGCAGAGAGGACATTCATAATCCGTTCCGCGGTATAGGACTTTATTTATCCGTCCCAGGAAATCCATGAATACCGGCGGGACGTGGTTAAATACGAACTGTCTCACTGTTAGTACAGTACAGTTCATTCTATGGACCTTTCAAAGGCTTTTCTGTAGACCTCAATCGTCCTCCGAGCTGTGTCATCCCAGTTAAATATCTTCGCCCGCTCTATCCCCCTGGCCCGCATTGATTTCAATTGTTCTTCATCGTTCCAGGCCTTCCATATCTTGTCCGCCATATCCTCGATCTCATGGACCCTTCGAAACCTTCTCATCAAGTCCTGAAACGGGATGGGC
>JAJYLU010000211.1 GCA_021787505.1 Nitrospirota bacterium
GCGACAACGGACTTTCCTACAGAAGAGAAGAGATCATCGTGTCGACGGGTGCGAAGCACTCTCTCTACAATGTTGCCCAGGCCCTCTACGGACCGGGAGACGAGGTGATCATCCCTTCTCCCTACTGGGTGTCCTACCCCGACCAGGTCCTGTTGAATGATGCGATCCCCGTGTTCGTCGAGACCTTTGAGGCCGATTCCTTCAGGGTGAGACCCGAGGCCCTTGAAGAACGGATCACAAAGAAAACGAAGGCCCTGATCCTTAATTCGCCCTCGAACCCGACCGGCATGATCTACGACCGGAAGACGCTGGAGAAGATAGCGGAACTCGCGCTGAAACACAACTTTTATATAGTCTCGGACGAGATTTATGAGAAGCTCATTTACGGAGGGGCGGAACATGTCAGCGTCGCCTCTCTCGATAATGAGGTGAAGATGAAGACTGTCCTCATCAACGGGCTGTCGAAATCGCACGCAATGACAGGATGGAGGATCGGCTATGCCGCGGGTCCGGCGGAGATCGTCAGGGCGATGACGAATATCCAGAGCCAGTCGACGTCCAACCCGACCTCGATTACCCAGAAGGCCGCGATAGAGGCGCTGAGAGGGCCCCAGGATTTCGTCGTAAGGATGCGTGAGGAATTCGACAAGAGGAGAAAGTATCTCGTGGAAGAGCTGAACAGGATAGAGGGGATGCACTGCCTCATGCCTGCCGGCGCGTTCTATGCGTTCCCGAATACGCAGCAACTCTACGGGAAAAAAGCCGGCGGGAGGCAGATATCCTCTTCGGCCGATCTCGCACTCTATCTGCTCGAAGAGGCGCGGGTCGCCCTTGTGCACGGCTCCGCCTTCGGCGACGACAATTACGTGCGGCTTTCGTACGCGACGTCCCTCAGCGATATCAAGAGGGGCGTCGAAAGAATAAAAGGGGCGGTAGGCGGACTCACTGCCTGAGTATCCGGCCCGGAGTCGCGCAACTTTTTTCAGGAGACAGGTGCAAGAATCTTTCCGCTCGGGATATGTTTCAATAATCGGCAGGCCGAATGTCGGGAAATCCACGCTCCTGAACGCACTCCTGGGCCAGAAGATATCAATCGTGGCCGCGAGGCCCCAGACCACCAGAAACAGGATACTCGGCATTAAGAACCTTCCCGAAGCCCAGATCATCTTCATCGATACCCCGGGCATCCATAAACCCCAAAACCTTCTCGGCGAGGCGATGGTCCGTACGGCACGCGAGGTGCTGGAGGAAATAGACGTAGTGCTCTTCGTTGCCGAGGCCGGCAGGCAGGCCGAAAAAGACCGCATCATTATAGAATCGCTCGCCCGCGTCGCCAAGCCGGTGTTTCTCATAATCAACAAAATAGACGAGGTGAAGAAACAGGATATTCTGCCGATGATGGACGGGTATAGTGAGCTGTTTCACTTCAGCGAGATCATTCCCGTTTCCGCCCTCAAGGGAGACGGGATCGGCATCGTTCTGCAAAAAATATTGGAGCACCTTCCAGCGGGCCCGAAATATTACCCGGACGACATCGTGACGGACCAGATCGAACGGTTCATGGCTGCCGAGATCATCCGTGAAAAGATCATGGAGAAGACGGGCGAGGAGGTCCCCTATTCGGTCGCCGTGGATATCGATTCCTGGACCGAACGGCCGGACGGGGTTGTGGCTATCGCCGGGAATATATATGTTGAAAGAGAGGGGCAAAAAGGTATAATAATAGGAGCAAAAGGCAGGATGCTCAAAGAGGTCGGCACACTCGCCCGTGTCGATATCGAAAGACTTCTCGGCACCAGGGTTTTTCTGCAGCTGTGGGTGAAGGTGAAGAGGGGATGGCGTGATGACAAAAAAATATTGCATGATTTGGGGTACAGGTAGATGTTGGTAGAAATGAAGGTCGAAGGCCTCCTCTTTGATCCGCGAAGCAACATGTACATCCTTCTCCTGAAGGAACTGGACGGTCCCGGGACCCTCCCGATATGGATCGGAAAACCGGAAGCCGACTCTATCGCCCTTGCCCTCGGGAAGGTTGCGACACCCCGGCCGTTGACCCACGACCTTGTCAAGAACATTACCGACGGACTGAAGATCAAGATCACGAGGATCGTGGTCACCGAGATCATCGACAATACCTATTATTCCCTCATTCACCTGAACGACGGAAGGAAAGAGACGCTCATCGATTCGAGGCCGAGCGATGCGGTGGCGGTTGCGCTCAGGGTGAGCGCCCCGATTTTTGTGGAGGACAGCATCATGGCCACGAGGACGGCCGATGAACTCGATGAGTGGCTGAAAAACCTGAAGCCCGAAGACTTCGGCAACATTATGTAATGCTGCACCGGACAGAAGGCATCGTCTTAAAGACCTTTCCTTACGGTGAAGCCGACCTTATCGTGACGTACCTTACCGGGGAATATGGTGTCCTGAGGACCTACGCGAAGAGCCCCCGCAAGATCAAAAGCAGATTCGGAAGCAGCCTCGAACCCCTTACGCACGCGCGGATCGCCTTCTGGGGCAAGGAGGATGCGGCCCTGCCCCGCCTTACCCAGTCGGACATCATCCATCCCTTTCATACCGTGCGGAGCTCATTGAAGTGCTTTCTGAGGGCCTCGGAGATGATCGAGTTGACGCTGCATTTCGTCCCGGAAAGGGACGCCAATACGCGGGTCTACACACTCCTCATGGAAACGCTGCGCGTCATGGAAGGCGACTGTGAGGCAAGGCTGCTCCCTGTCTATTACAAGCTAAAACTTCTCGAGATTGCCGGCTATCTTCCGAGGCTTCACAGTTGCGGCAGGTGCGGGAGGAAGGGGGATGCCTTCTATCTCTCACACGGCACCGTGCTCTGCGAAGGATGCGCGGCAGGATATGAATCTTCTTTCGGCCTTTCCGCCGGAGTATCGAGCCTTTACGCCAGTCTGCTCGGCTGGAACCCCGCAAAATTAGAAAGACTGAAGCCTTCCGAATCCCTCATTGCCGAGCTTTTGACGGTGCTCGACGAACACGTCAGATACATCACGGAAAAAAATCCGAAGGCGGCTGCTTTTTAGGTAGGCCGGCGTCGCCTGACCTGCCTGACGCGTTTCACGGGACTTATCGACACTGGCGCAATTCTGAGACAGTGACACTTTCTGTTAAAACTTTTCTTAGATAGCTCCCTGCCCAAACGAGGTGTTCATCCAGAAAGTTACGTTCCTGGAATTGATCTCTGTAAGCAATAGTTGACTTATAGGGTTAAGTAGATAGAATGAGGGAAAGGATAAAATACATCTTCTTAAGGAGGGAATCGGGACGAAAAATAGTCTTCAGCAATACTTGGAGGCCGATTGACAGTTTCAGTAACTGGACAAAATTCTTATTGTCAAGTTAGACATGTAACGGCTATTTGTATTATTCGAGGCCGATGGCATCATCCACGAGGAGGTATTTATGAAACAAGCGTATGACTGTTTTACAAAAGTCGGTGGTTTCTTTTTCGGTTTCCTTGTAGTTGGGGAAGATATCGATGAAGAAGGTATTTTCCATCCATTGGGCTTCGATATCCGTGGAGGAGGTATTTTCCATGGGGTACTCATATATTTCCCTAAAGAAGGCGGCACGTCCCTTAAAGAATTTTACTCCGAGAAAAGCGCAGACGATACTATTTCAAAAGCCGACAGATGGATAAAGGCAAATTTATATCCCGATTTTGTGAGAGGAGCTATGAGGAGCCTGGGAAGCCACGTGGTTTAGCACGGAGTCGGAGCGGGGTTGCCGGAGGTAGAGGATAGTTTAGCGGATCAAGATGGGGAAAAGATGGAACGAAGAGTGACGAATAGAGGGTATCGTGGAAAATCAAGAAGAAAGGCCTGATCCCATTGACGTGACTATCATTCATGTCGCCGACCGGGGGCAGGCCTGTCCCCCCGGGTCCATGCGAGCGGGTACAGCCACCATCCACCCGTGACAGGGTCGCTCGTTTTCGATACCGCAATGCCCTCACTTACTCCATTATCTTCTCCAATATCGAAAGACCCGATAAAACACGGGGCCTCAAAAGTCCTCTCGATTACCTCATCTCACAAGGAGCTAAAACTCCTACACTGACTTTACAAACAACGTATAACTGATAAACTTCATACAGAGAAGGCCGGCCGGCTCAGGCTGCCCTCAACGGACTTATTGAGCGATGATCTTTAAGAAGATAGATCCTTTCCTGCACTTCCTTTCTATCTAGAGCAGGCTGAAGGGGATACTGGGGGAGTATGATGAAAAAGTGCTTTCTTTTCGCAGTCCTGATTTGTGGGTTTTTTATCTCTGCCTGTGGCGGCGGGGGCGGCGGCAATCCGCCTGCCTTGCCGGGCCCGACGACCATCGTGCCGCCGCTGCCGCTTCCGGGGCCTTACACTGTGGCGTGCAGCAACGTCGCGCAGGACTTCAGCCGCGTGGCTCCCGGCGAGGACGCGAAGGGGTACTGGGAGGGCTTCCCCTCGGCAAGCGGCGCGCCACGATACGTGACCGATCTGCTCGCGGACCCCGTGAACGCCCTTTCGGTTACCGTGACCGCGCCGAACGACTCGAACCTCTATGGTTCCTTTGCCGGAAAGCCGATCCAGTTTGTCGTGATCGCCTGCT
>JAJYLU010000212.1 GCA_021787505.1 Nitrospirota bacterium
CATGGGGCAATTCATCCCCTTTGTATCCAGTACGACATCTGCCTTAATATCAGCCATGCTATCCTCCTGTAATCTCTATTGTCAAGCAAACAATAAACTATTAAACAATATTCCTCCCCTTTTGTCAACCGGGACCCGTCTTCTCCGACCACAGAAACGCAGATCGATAATACAAGTGCTGAATCCGGCCTATTTCAATTTCTTGACGAGCTCCGCCACAGGGATGGCCGCCAGCGTCATCAACTGGACCGAGCCGCGAGCACCCAGTTCAAACGACATCTTCATTACCGCTTCGTTGTCCTTTGCCTCAACGATATTCACAAAGTCGTAGGGGCCAAGCACCGCATACTGCTCCTTCACTTTTATTCCCATTTTTTCAAGTTCCCTGTTCACTTCGACGATGCGCTTCGGGTTCTCCTTGATCGTCTTTCTCCCCTCGTCCGTCAATATGCTCAGAATTACGTATGTGGCCATATTCCCCTCTCCTTTCGTGGGTTGGATTTCCCTCTTCTCCTTCCCTTATACCCCCTTTTCAGGCCTCTGTCAAATCACGCCGGGTGATTTGACTTCACGGAGCATTCATGCAAAAATGGAATTATGTGGGAATATACGGACAAGGTAAAAGAGACATTTCTCAAACCGAAGAACGTGGGCGAAATCCCTGATGCTGACGCGGTCGGCGAGGTCGGAAGCATCATCTGCGGAGACGCGCTGAAACTCTTTCTAAAACTCGACAAGGAGTCCGGCAAGATCATCGATGCGAAATTTCAGACCTTCGGCTGCGCCTCTGCCATCGCAAGTTCCTCCGCGCTTACCGAGCTCGTCAAGGGAAAGACCCTCGACGAGGCCCTGAAGATCTCAAACCAGGACATCGCCAATTTTCTGGGCGGTCTTCCCGAACAGAAGATGCACTGCTCCGTGATGGGAAGGGAGGCCCTTGAGGCCGCTATTGCCAATTACCGCGGGGAAAAAATACCTGAAAAAGAGGAAGGAAAACTTGTCTGCAAATGCTTTGACGTAAGCGAGGAAAAGATCAGAAAGGTCGCAGTCGAGAACCACCTCACCACCGTTGACGAGATCACGAACTTCACCAAGGCTGGCGGAGGATGCGGGGAGTGCATCCCCCAGATAGAGCTTATTCTGAGGGACCTCTGGTCTTTGAAGCCCCCGGAAAAACCGCCCAAACCCAAGAAGCTCACGAACCTCCATAAGATAGCCCTGATCCAGGAGATCATCGAAAACGAGATACGTCCCGGTCTTCAGGCCGACAACGGCGACGTCGAACTGATCGATATCGAAGGCAGCAAAGTCACCATCGCCCTCAGGGGCATGTGTACGGGATGCATGATGTCGGACATCACGATAAAGGGCATCCAGGCAAAGCTGAGGGAGATGGTGAGCGAAGATATTGTAGTGGAGGCCTATCAATGAACCCCATTTATCTCGACAATAACGCAACAACAAGGGTGGCCCCCGAGGTGCTCGATGAAATGCTACCTTATTTGCAGGACCTTTACGGCAACCCATCGAGCATGCATACCTTTGGCGGGCAGCTCTACCGGAAGATCGAGGGAGCAAGGGAAAAGGTCGCGAATCTCCTGAACGCCCATCCGGAAGAGATCATCTTCACGAGCTGCGGCACCGAGAGCGACAACACGGCAATCATGAGCGCAATCGAATCGCTTCCCCGGAGGAAACATGTGATCACCACGAGGGTCGAACATCCGGCGGTACTCAACTTCTGCAGGCACCTCGCACGTAAAGGCTACCGGGTGACCTTCGTACCGGTGAACAATCTCGGCCAGCTCGATATGGATTTTCTCTTCAAGTCCGTCGACGATGATACTGCGGTTGTCTCGATCATGTATGCAAACAACGAAACGGGCGTTATCTTTCCGATAGCCGAGATCGCCCAAAAGCTCAAAGAAAGAGGGGTGCTTTTTCATACCGACGCAGTCCAGGCGGGGGGGAAACTCCCCCTGGACCTGAAAGAACTTCCGGTTGACATGCTCTCGCTTTCGGGACACAAATTGCACGCGCCCAAGGGCATCGGGGTCTTATACGTCAGGCGCGGGACAAGGTTCAGCCCGTATGTAATCGGCGGCCACCAGGAGAGGGGACGGAGGGCCGGCACCGAGAACGTTGCATCAATCATCGGCCTCGGAAAGGCCTGCGAACTCGCCGCGAAATTCCTCCACGAGGAAGCCACGGCTCTCAAGGTTCTCTGCGACAGACTCGAAAGCGCACTTCTGAAATGCTGTCCGGACGCGAGGATCAACGGCGACATCGAAAACAGGCTACCGAATACCACCAATATGAGCTTCGAATACATCGAAGGCGAGGCGATCCTGCTGCGGCTGAACGAATTCGGCATCTGCGCTTCATCCGGCTCCGCCTGCACCTCGGGCTCCCTCGAGCCCTCTCACGTTCTGCGTGCGATGGGAATACCGTACACCGCGGTGCACGGCTCTATTCGCTTCTCACTGAGCCGCTACAACACGCAACAGGAGATAGACAAGGTGATCGAGGTGATGCCCGGGGTCATACGGGAACTCAGGGAGTATTCACCCTTCGGCAGGGAAAAGATAGTCTGTCCGCCCCAATAATAAACTCTTTCCACGCATTCACCTTACAGTTGCATAATCTTTTTGGAAAAAAGGAGGCTAATGTGCTGAAAAAGGTACATAATCTGAGGCACCGCACGGCCACCACGCGGGAAAATACCGTTGTCTAAATGTCACTCAAGGTTTAAACTGCGTTTACGTGAATCACAAAAGATATCTGCCGAATTTATGGACTTCTTCAGCACATTCGCCTTCTCCTTAAACACCCATAAAGTTCATTCTTGCGGTTAATCTGAAGACGGTTTTGCGTCTATGATCGAAGTCGGCGGGGGCTGAGACGGTTCCATCGGAGTCTCCGGCTGCTCGGGTTCTGCCTGCATCTCCTCATATTCAGGCACGACGATGCCCCTTCTTACCATGATGTTGTAAATAAGATTGGAGCGGTTCACGACATACCTCTGCCCCCCGAGCGGACTGTACTTCCGCGGGTTTGGAAGCACCGCCGCAAGCCTCGCCGCCTCCTCGGGCCCGAGCGCAGACGCAGGCTTGCCGTAATAATGACGCGACGCGGCCCCGATCCCGAATATCCCCTTATCTCCCCATTCGGCGACGTTCAAATAAAGCTCGAGGATCCTCTTTTTCGAAAGCGTCCTTTCCATCCTCCAGGTGATGATCGCCTCCCGCAGTTTTCTGACCGGATTTTTTGACGGAGATAGGTAAAGGTTCTTCGCAAGCTGCTGGCTGATCGTGCTGCCCCCGAGTTTGAATTTCTTCGCCTTGATGTCTTTTTCCATCGCCTTTTGCATCGCCTCGTAGTCGAACCCCTCATGCTTCCAGAACTTGTCGTCCTCCCCGATCAGCACTGCCTTGATGAGATAAGGCGATATCGCCCTCAGCGGCACCCATTTCTGGTCGATCCTGTATTTCTTGCCTTCTCTTTTCCATTCAGCCTCGCGGTATTCCATCATCGCCGTCTTCTTCGGGTTCGTCTTCTTCAGCGCAGAGACGTTCGGGTATACGAACTGAAAGGCGACGAATACGGCAAGAGCGAGGGCGCCCATGGCGAAGAATCTGCCGATGCAGGATTTCTTCTTTCTTTTCATTCAGGATCTAAGAGGCTCAGGTTCCTCGGCTTTTGATCCACCTGTTCCAGGGCCGGTATCTCTTCGGCACCAGTAGCGCCGAGTTCCCGGAATTTCCGTATTGAAGGCAGCACCCTCGATTCCATGGAGCCGATCACTCTATTATAGGAAGCAATCGACTTTTCTATCGCGGAACCGAGTTCGCCGAAATACTTGGCCATTGTGCTTATTCTGTCATACAGCTCTTTCCCGAGCATGCTTATCTGCTCGGCGTTCTTTGTCATCTGCTCCTGACGCCAGCCGTAGGCGATGGCCCTGAGCAGTGCGATGAGAGTGGTCGGCGTAGCGATAATGATCCGTTTCTCGATGCCGTCCTCGATCAGGCTGTTGTCGATTTCTACCGCCGGGCTCAAAAAAACCTCCCCGGGGATAAAAAGCACCACAAATTCAGGGGACTGCCTGAACTGACTCCAGTAGTCCTTCGAGGCAAGTTTTACCATATGCGCCCTCACCTGCTGCGCGTGCCTCTCCAGCTTCACCTTTTTTTCTTCATCCGTCTGGGCAGCTATCGCATCGAGATAGGCTTCAAGAGAGACCTTCGAGTCCACAACGATCTCACGCCCCATCGGAAGGTGGACGATCATATCGGGCCGAATCCGGCCTTTATCGGTATCGACGGACTGCTGCTCGGTGAAGTCACAGTGCATGGACATGCCCGAAAGCTCCGCGACCCGCCTCAGCTGCATCTCGCCCCACCTACCGCGGACCTGCGGCTTTCTCAGGGCAGATACAAGGTTGCTTGTCTCTCTCTGAAGGTTTTCATGCGTCAAGGCAAGCGACCTGAGCTGCTCTTCGAGACTGCCATAAGCCTTGTGCCTGTTCTCCTCCATCGCCCTGATCTGTTCCTCATATCTTTTCAGGGTCTCTGAAAGGGGCTTTATCATTCCGTCCATGGCCGCCTGATGTTC
>JAJYLU010000213.1 GCA_021787505.1 Nitrospirota bacterium
GGCCTGGTTCTTGTCATATGCAACTCCCGAAACTACAACTTTTTCCATCTCCGCATCCTCCTTGGTGACCAGCGTGCCGGGATGATCGTTGAAACTCGACCTTACAACTACAGGCACCTCATATTTCATCGCAAATTCGACAGACCTCGTCTGGAGCACCTTGGCGCCCAGGCTTGCAAGCTCAAGCATCTCCTCATAGGAGATTTTATCCAGTTTCTTGGCCTCGGGGACTATATTGGGATCAGTGGTATATACGCCGTCCACATCCGTGTATATTTCGCAAAGATCGGCGTTAAGCGCCGAAGCTATAGCAACCGCTGAAAGATCGGACCCTCCCCGTCCAAGGGTAGTGACTGCATCCTCGCCTTCAGTTATGCCCTGGAAACCGGCGACTACAACGATGTATCCTTCGTCAATGACCTTTCTCGCCCGTTCACCGGTGATCCTCTCGATCCTCGCCTTAGTGTGGACCGTGTCCGTAATTATTCCCATCTGCCGGCCCGTAAACGCCATAGCTTTGTGGCCCAGCGACTCTATCGCGATGGCGGTAAGGGCGCTCGTCACGCGCTCACCGGAAGAGAGGAGCAGATCCATCTCTCTTTCGCTGGGGTTGGGCGATAATTGATGCGCAAGGGTGATGAGCTTATCGGTCTCGCCGGCCATGGCAGAAACTACTACTACGACCTCATTACCCTCACTGGCCGTCTTTACTACGCGTTCCGCAACTGCCTTAATGCGCTCTACGTTTGCGACAGAGGTCCCGCCGTATTTCTGAACGATAAGCATGAGTGCCCAACCTCCTGATTTAGTGTGTAATATAACATGCGAAAGCAGGCAACATCAAATAATTAAGGGCATTTTTATGTTAAACTAAAGTCGTTTTTCATGATGTTCGAGGAATTACGGCCGGAATGCGAAGGAGATTCAGATGATCATCGTCTTAAAGAAAGGATGCAAGCGGAAGACAGTGGAGTCGGTCATAAAGAAGGTGGAGGACCTCGGATTCCAGGCACATGCGATCATCGGGGTTGAGAGGACCGTTATCGGCGCCGTGGGAGATGACAGGGACAAGCATCTTCTCTTTGCCCTTGAAGCCATACCGTGCGTAGAAAAGTTAGTTCCCATCTTGCAGCCGTATAAGCTGGCGAGCAAGGAGATCAGCAAAGAGCCGACTGTAGTCAAGGTCGGCGGGGCCACCTTCGGCGGAGGTCATTTCGGTGTAATAGCGGGACCCTGTTCTGTCGAGACCGAAAAGCAGATCGTTGAGACCGCCATACGCGTGAAGAAGGCAGGGGCGAGGATGCTGAGGGGAGGCGCCTTTAAACCAAGGACTTCACCTTATGCGTTTCAGGGTCTCGAAGAAGAGGGCCTCAAGCTCCTTGCAATTGCAAAGAAGGAATCGGGATTGCCCTTTGTTACAGAGGTGGTCAATCCCGAGGATGTGGAACTTGTCGGTGAATACGCCGATGTCCTCCAGATAGGGGCAAGGAACGTTCAGAATTTTCCTCTCCTGCGGAGGGTGGGCAAATTCGGCAAGCCGATCCTTCTGAAGAGGGGTATGTCGACCACTATTCAGGAGTTCCTTATGTCCGCCGAGTACGTGCTTTCCGAAGGGTGCAGGAACGTAATCCTGTGCGAAAGAGGCATCCGCACTTTTGAAACTTCAACTCGTAACACGTTGGATATCTCTGCCGTCCCGGTAATTCATGAGCGGTCCCATCTGCCGATAATCGTGGACCCGTCCCACGCGACAGGGTCCCGAAATTACGTCCCGCCTCTATGTTTCGCAGCCATGGCCTGCGGCGCAGACGGCATAATAGTCGAAGTCCATCCTGATCCGCAAAAGGCCCTTTGCGACGGCCCCCAGTCCCTCACAATCGAAGACTTTGCAGCGCTCATGCAGGGCTTAAAGAAGCTCTCGAAGTTCAACAATAAGAAATTATAGATTCACCCGGTCCCGAAGCTTCGAAAAGAAGGTCTTGTTTCAATGGTGGAAATCTGACTGATATTAATCCACCGGCTGTCTTTCACACTCCCAGATACGCTGCCCTGACATGCTCATTATTCAGCAATTCCCCGCCCGCGCCCTGCATGACCAATCTGCCGGTCTCCAGAACATAGGCCCTGTCTGCTATGGCAAGGGACTGCTTCACGTTTTGCTCGACGATCAGAACAGTCGTCCCATCCTCCCTGATCTTTCTTATAATGTCGAAAATCTCGCGCACAAGGATCGGCGATAGACCAAGGGAAGGCTCATCGAACATAAGGAGTTTCGGCAGCGACATCAGCCCTCTTCCGATAGCCGCCATCTGCTGCTCTCCTCCGCTCAGGGTCCCGGCAAGCTGTCTTCTGCGTTCCCTGAGTCTCGGAAAAAGTCCGAATACCACCTCCTTTGTCCTCTGCCTCTGCTTCCTGGCCTCGCCTTTCAGGGACCCCATGTCCAGGTTTTCGTCCACTGTCATCTCCACAAAGAGCCTCCGCGCCTCAGGGCATAGGGCGAGTCCCATCTCAATGAGCTTGTAAGCTTCGATCTTATGGACAGCGCTCCCGTCAAAAAGGATCTCTCCCTTCGTTGGTCTGAGTATGCCGGAGATCGTCTTCAGCGTTGTGGACTTCCCCGCCCCGTTGGCGCCGATAAGGGCGATCACTTCACCCTTCCCGACTTCGAAGGAGAGGTCCCTGATCACCTGCACATCGCCGTAGAAAACGTCGACCCCTTTTATCTCAAGCACTTTTCTCTTCTCCCAGATATGCCTCAACCACGAGACGGTCCTTCGCTATCTCGCCCGGCGTCCCCTCCGCGATCTTCCCGCCGTAATTGAGGACGACTATGCGGTCGGAAATCGACATGATGACCCTCATGTGGTGCTCGATGATCATCACGGTTATTCCTCTCGCTTTTATCTTTCTTATGATATCGATCGATTCATCGAGCTCATGCGGGTTAAGTCCCGCAAAAGATTCGTCGAGGAGGAGCAGCTCCGGCTGTGTGGCGAGGGCCCGCGATATCTCAAGCTTCTTTCGTTTTCCCAGAGGAAGTCCTTTCGATATCACATCTCTGTCGCCCGTAAGTCCTGTAAACGCCATCGCTTCCATTGCGATATCTTCTGCCTGCGCCCTGCCCTTCACTCTCAGGAAAGCCGACGCCATGACATTATCAAAGACGCTCATTCTCTGCAAGGGCTTCACCACCTGAAAGGTCCTCGCGATCCCGAGCCGGCAGACCTGATGGGGTTTAAGGCCGGATATCTTCCTCTCTCGAAAAAAGACTTCACCCTTCGTAGGTCTATAAAAACCGTTCACAATGTTAAAAACAGTGGTCTTCCCCGCGCCGTTGGGACCGATAAGTCCCAATATCTCTCCTTTCCTGACGACGAAGGACACGTCGTTCACAGCGGCAAGCCCCCCAAAAAGCATCGAGACCCTTTTCACTTCGAGCAGGTCCGTCATCATGCCCTCCGCAATCTCAGGAGCCTCTTCAGGTTCGGGAAATCGCCCACGATGCCGTTCGGCAGAAAGATGATTATTATGATCAGTAAGATACCGAAGAACGTATGGTGCGCCGTGCCGAGACCGGGGATAGAGCGTATCCACTCGGCTAACAAGACCATGATCACAGAACCCACGAGCGGCCCCCAGTATGTGGCGACCCCGCCCACCATGACGATCATTATGGCTATGATCGATATGTCGTGCAGGGCAAAGACGACATTGGGGTCAATATATCCCATGTAGTTAGTATAAAACGCGCCAGCCACGCCCGTCAGGCAGCCGCTGACGCACAGCGCAAGCGTTTTATAGAACGTGGTATTGATTCCCAGGGATTCAGCGGCGTCCTGGTCTTCTCTTATGGCGACAAAATAATATCCGAGCTTTGACTCCGCCAATCTCTTCACAAGGACAAAAGTCGCAGCTGCGACGAGAAGGATGATGTAGTAATACCATGTCTTCTGCACCCAGGTCCTTTCCTGTATCATTATGCCGAGATCGCCGCCGGTAAAGCCGACAAGGTTCTCCGCGGTGACCCTCATCACCTCGCCGCCGGCGAGAGTGGCAAGGGCGAAAAAAGGTCCCCTCAGCCTGAGTACGACGTATCCGAGGACAAAAGAGAACAGCGCTACCACTATGACGCTCAGCGGCACTCCCCACCACGGAGAAATCGCCAGCTTGGCATAGAGAATTCCTGCGGTATATGCCCCTACCCCGAAATATGCCGCATGACCGAAAGACACCTGTCCGCAATATCCACCCAAAAGGTTCCACGCCATGCCGACAACGGACCACATGACCACGAGAATAACTAAATGCATTGCATAGCTGCTAAGTCCGATCAGCGGTAGTGCAGACAACAGCGCCAAAACGATAAAAGGAGTGTATCTCTTCACGCTCCGAACCTCTTTTTCTTCAGAAGAGAAGCAACGCCTCCGGGGAGGAACACAAGACACGCGATAAACATCACGAACCTTCCGACAGGGGCCCAGCCCATCCCTACGTAAGTGGCGGTCATGGATTCAAAGACCCCGAGGACCAGTCCGCCGATGATGGCGCCCACGGTGGATCCCAGCCCGCCCAGGATCGTGATGACAAAGGCGATCAGTGTAAACTGACCTCCGA
>JAJYLU010000214.1 GCA_021787505.1 Nitrospirota bacterium
AACCTCCGAGACCCATCACAAACGCGATCACGAGCTCGCTGGCCGAGGCCATGATGCTTGGGGCGCCTAGAACATAGATCATCGCGGGCACGCCGATAAAGCCGCCGACCGCTATCGTCGCGGCCAGCATACCGGTTGCGAACCCCAGGGGAATCGTAAAGAGGACAGAGATGCGTGCGTTAAGACTCTTGAAATATACCATGGTGCCGGGGATATTGACCGACTGTACCCATCGTGCCAGTTTCGCGACTTTTTCTTCTTCATTGGAATTGCCGGCCGTGTACGTCTTCCAGGCGTCTCTGAGCACGAACCCGCCGACGACCGCGAGTATCACGACGAACGCGACGCTCACATAGAGGTTCGAACCTGCGTCCCCGAACGCCTTCTTGATGCTTTCCTGTATGTGTGCACCGTAGAGGACGCCCGCTTCCGCCGAAATGCCCAGAACGACCCCGAGTTTTACGTCTACCTGGCCGTATTTTGCGCGCTTAATCGAACCCACGAGGGCCTTTGGGAACTTGTGGCACATATTGCTTGCCACTGCGACAAGGCCTGGAACGCCGAGACTCATCATGGCCGGAGTCAAAACAAATGCACCGCCGGACCCTATGAAGCCGCTGACGAGGCCGCCTACGAAGCCTACGAAAAAGAGATAAATCAAATGCCCGGTGTCGAGATTGATAAAGTTTGATGCCTGCTGTACTATGTCGTGCATGTTATTTCACCTCCTTCTTCTTCTTGGAGGCCTCGACGCCCAGTAACGTCCAGAAATGGCCGGTAAAGGAGCCGTGTATGAAAGAGAAGAGAAAGGCGACCAAGATAGGCAGAAAAGCATAGAGACCGCCGAGAGCGGAGTACTTGTTGGCGATATCTTGGTTCATGAGGAGAACGCTGTATAATACTGCCGAGACAAGCCCCATGAGTATCGCCGCCCCATAGGGCTTTTTCTTTGTGGTTTGATTGTTCGCTGACATTTTTCCTCCATTTTTTGTGTTAGTTACTTCCCTGCTCTTTTTGTCATCATTTCCGGACGTACGCTTTTGTCGATCCTTCTCGTGATCCTGTCCTGCGGGCTGTCATTGTTCATGATCAGTCTTGCGGTTTCGAATTCACCCGCTTCCGCAAACGTGACTGCGGACATGGTGTCCTCAAACTTAGTCCTTAATTTTTCGATAGCTTTCATGGCCTTCCTCCTTTTTTTGTAATGTTATGCCCCAGCCTTTTCAGGCAATGTTATATTTACGATAGGCTTCGAAATGTTTTTAAGCAGCTTCCTTATGTCCAGTATCTTTCTTTCCTTAGACAGATTCGGGCTCAAGAGGACCATCTCGATTCCTGTCCTTTCCTTGAGATAGTCGGTGATGGCGGACGCAACGTCTCCGGAGACCGTTTTATAGATGAGGCCGACCGATATTTCTGCTGCCTTGACTTTCATCTCTTTTATCTTTTTTTCTTCGGTCTCCTTCAGTTCCGTCTCCTGCTCCTTCATCAGTGTCCTGACAGTCTGGAAGTCTCCGGCCTCTGCAAAGGCGGCGGCCGACATTACATCTTCAAAGCTTGTCATCATCTGCCTGGGATATACGACGAGCACCGCTATTCCGGAATTAAGTGCCTTCGCAAGTTCGAGGACATAAGAAAATCCTTCGTCGGTATTTTCACCTCCTTTTGTCACGAATAAGATTTTTTCCTTCATTTCCTTGCCTCCTTTGTTGCTTCACAAGGGTTATACCAAGATGTGTGCCAGGAGATAAGTCATTGAAATAGCGCGATATTGGTTGCGACAGTAAAGATTGCAGTGTTTCAAGATGGAACGTTACTGAACGTATTTATAACAGAAACATCCAGATAGGGTGACTTGTGCCGAGGCTGCTGAGTAGCTTGGCAGTTTACTGCCCGAGAAATGA
The DNA here is from genome assembly GCA_021787505.1 of Nitrospirota bacterium. Classification (GTDB taxonomy): domain Bacteria; phylum Nitrospirota; class Thermodesulfovibrionia; order Thermodesulfovibrionales; family UBA6898; genus Sulfobium. The sequence continues at coordinate 1,905 of JAJYLU010000214.1, forward strand.
AATATTTGAAGGTTGGTTACTTCTTCAGTATTCTCCAGAGGCTTGTACGCGATATGCCGAGGAGGTCTGCTGCCTTCGACTTATTATTTTCGGCATATTCGAGTATCTTCTCTGCGTAGTCTTTATTGAGTTCGTCGATCGTCTTGATCCTGTTAGGATCTATAGTTTCAATTTGAAACAACCTTATACTTTGTGGCAGGCTTTCCGGAGTGATCAGAGATGTCTTTTCGAGAATTACCGCTCTTTCTATGATATTTTCGAGTTCCCTTACATTACCCGGAAAGCCGTAGGAAGTGAGAATGTCCATCGCCTCTTCCGAGAAGCCGGTAATCTTCTTGTTCGTCTTCTTCGAATGTTTCTCGAGAAAGTGCCTGCTGAGAGGCGTGATGTCTTCTTTTCTCTCTCTCAGAGGAGGGATGAATATGTCCATAACATTAAGGCGGTAATACAGGTCTTCCCTGAATCTTCCGCCCGAGATGATCGAATTCAGGTTCTGGTTTGTTGCCGCGATGAACCTCACGTCGACCTTGATCGAGCGCGTGCCCCCGACTCTTATGAACTCCCTGTCCTCGATGACCTTCAGCAGTTTTGCCTGCAGCGCGGGAGACATCTCGGCTATCTCGTCGAGAAAGAGCGTGCCGTTGTCGGCAATCTCCAGCAGGCCCTGTTTAGCCGAGACCGCGCCGGTAAAGGCGCCTTTTTCGTGTCCGAAGAGTTCGCTTGCCAGGAGTTCTTCCGTGAAGATGGCGCAGTTGACGGCGAGGAAAGGCAGTTCCTTTCTCCCGCTCGTATAATGGATGATCTTTGCGACGAGCCCCTTACCCGTGCCGCTCTCGCCGGTGATCAGCACATTGCAGTCCGAGTTCTGTATGCCGGTGATAATGTCGGTGACCCGCCTCATCACTTTGCTCTTGGCGATGAAGGAAAAGCCGGCAACCGCATTTTTTCCGGAGGAGGGAAAGGACTGCTGAAGAGTGACCTTAAGTGCTACGTTCTCTTTTTCGAGCCTTTTTTTTTCCTCGATCTTTTTTACCTTGAGGGTGAGTTCGTCGAGGTTGAAAGGCTTGGTCACATAGTCAGTCGCGCCTTTTGACATCGCGTTCACCGCGGACTCGATGCTGCCGAAGCCGGTGATGATGATGACGTTGACATCGGGATACTTCTCTTTCACTTCGGTAAGAAGCGTAATGCCGTCGATTCCCGGCATTTTTATGTCGGCGATCAGAAGATCGAACTCCCGTCCTTCGATCTTCTTCAGGGCCTCGATACCGTTATTTGCTGTGGCGATGTCATAACCCTCTTTCCCGAGGGCATAACTCAGATGCTTCAGGGTGATCTCTTCGTCATCCGCGATCAGTATTCTCAGTTTCATATTTCCCCGGCAGTGTTATGATAAAGGCTGTCCCTTTGAAAGGCTCGCTCTTCACCTCTATTTTACCTTTATGTTTTTCTATTATACTGTAAACGATCGCCAGACCTAAACCGGTCCCCTTTTCCTTTGTCGTGAAGAAGGGATCGAATATCCTCGTCATTTCCTTAGGCACGATGCCCCTGCCGGTGTCGGAGACCTGTACTGTCACGGAAGGGCCGGCGTCCGCTACCGAAACAGTGAGCTTCCCTTTTCCGTCCATCGCGTCGACTGCATTACTGAAGAGGTTTATGAAGACCTGTTCCAGAAGGTGCTTGTCCGCCCTGACTTCGACGGCATCCGGAGATTCGACATCGCAAACCACCTGGGCGATCTCGCCGGAGGTCTTCATCTGGCCGAGGATATTCCCGATTACGGCGACGATATTTACGTCCCGGAGGTCGGGAGGTTTTTCGCGCGAGAATTCTAGAAGGTCGTTGACGATCCGTTTGACCCTCAGGGTCTGTGAAGAGATGTCCCCCACCGTCTCCTTCACAATCGGCGAGCAGGTTTCCTGCCCGATCTCCTTTGAAAGGATCTGGGCTGCGAGATAGATGTTGTTGAGCGGATTGTTGAGCTCATGGGCGACTCCCGAAGCCAGGGTCCCTATCGAAGCCAGCTTCCGGCTCTGGAGAAGTTCCTCGTTCTTTACGCTTATCTCCCGGTCGCGCGCAATAAGGTCTCCCTCCATCTTGTTGTAGGCCTGGATGAGGATGCTCACCTCGTCTTCTCCGTCCTCGTCTGTCGGGATGGAGAGGCGTGAAAAATCGCCCTTGCCGGCCCTTTCGAGCGCGCCCGTCAGCAACTGAAGCCTCTTGACCGCGCTCTGGCTGATCGCGAAGAGGGCGATAAGACCGACTGCAAGGAAGGTCGGAACGAGCACGAGGACGGCCAGCTGCGAGAACCTGATCGCCTGTTCGGTCTTTTCTCTGGCCGACTTGTCGAGGTCCGTCGAAATCGCAAGTATCTCTTCTCCGTCTTTTCTCAAGGCGCTTATTTCGGCGTCAAGCTCTCTGAGGTCCCTGACCACCTGCGCGTCCCCGCCGAGCGAAAAGAGGCGTTCGAGAAGTTCGGCATTTACGAGGGGCCGTTCAAGAAAGGTGGATTCAATCAGCGGGAAAAAGACGGTGAAGTGGCCGTATTTCGGCTTGAGGTGGTTGAACTCCGTCTCGAAATCCCATTTAAGGTTTTCGATACGGTTAAACCTCTGGCTGTATCCCTCGATTCTTGCCTGAAGGTCGGAGACGCTCCTTGTCTGGTACAGGGGGCTCGATTGCGCAAGTATCGTCCTGAGGTC
>JAJYLU010000215.1 GCA_021787505.1 Nitrospirota bacterium
ACGATCTATGCCGACAGGTCCTTTACGTTCATCACGAAGACTCCGCCGGCCTCGGAGCTTCTCAAGAAGGCCGCCGGGATCATAAAAGGCTCGGGCACACCCAATAAGGATAAAGTAGGAAAAATTACCAACGCGCAGCTGAAAGAGATCGCGCAGACGAAGTTGACGGACCTCAACGCGTATTCCGTGGACGAGGGGATGAGGATCATCGCCGGCACTGCAAGGAGTATGGGCGTTGAGGTGACTGATTAGGAGGAGACAGAGAATGGGCAAGAAGATAAAGGCCGCAAAGGAACAGGTGGAGGCGGGAAAGGAATACCCGCTCGAGGAGGCGGTGGGTCTTGTGAAGAAAATGGCGTACGCGAAGTTCGACGAGACCGTCGACCTTGTGTTTAACCTGGGCGTCGACCCGAGGAAGTCCGACCAGATGGTGAGGGGCACGGTTGTCCTTCCTCATGGAAGCGGAAAGAGCGTGCGGGTACTTGTGTTTGCAAAAGGTGAAAAAGAAAAAGAAGCTAGGGACGCGGGAGCCGATTTTGTCGGGGCCGAAGACATGGTCGAGAAGATCACCAAAGGCTGGCTCGATTTCGACAAGGTGGTGGCGACGCCGGACATCATGGGTATCGCCGGAAAGCTCGGAAAGATACTCGGACCTAGGGGCCTCATGCCGAACCCGAAGCTCGGCACCGTCACCTTCGACGTGGCAAAGGCGGTCAGGGAGATAAAGGCCGGGAAGGTCGAGTACAAGGCGGAAAAGGCCGGTGTTGTCCATATTCCTATCGGTAAGGTATCGTTCGAAGAGCAGAAGCTCCTCGACAATGCAAGGGCGATCATCGATGCCGTGAACAAGGCAAAGCCGTCAACGAGCAAGGGTAAATACCTCAAGAAGCTGAGCATTTCGTCCACAATGGGCCCCGGGCTCAGAGTGGATCCGGGTTCGGTCAGCGCGGGGAAGTAACGCAAATTCTAACAGGAGTTCACTTTATATTAGTCAGAGACAGTAGGCGCAGAGACTTAATCCGGCCTGCAGGCTCCGGACCAGAGAACCGGAAGGAGCTGAATATGGCCAGCCTACCGAGGCTAAGCAGCGCCCGTCCTTGCCGGACGGGGCAAAAAACGGGAAAATGTTACGGTCTGATGAGGGGATCCCCGCAGAAGGCCTTATCCGCATCTTCCCTGTTTGATGTCAGTTCGCCTGCCCGGGTCTCTGGGAAAGGAGGTCTAAACTGAACAAGGAAGAAAAAGGACAGGTAATAGCCGGCCTGAAAGAAAAGTTTTCGAAGGCTAAAGCAGTGGTCTTTACCGATTACAAAGGTATGACCGTGGCCGAGCTCACGGAACTCAGAAGGCTGCTCAAGAAGTCCTCACTGGATTATAGCGTCGTGAAGAACACACTTGCCAGGATCGCGTCAAAGGACACCGATGTCGCGGCGGCCGAGAAAGTGTTCAAGGGTCCGATCGGAATCGCGATAGGGTATGACGACCCTGTGCTCGTCGTGAAAAAGGTCCTCGAATTCGCGAAAACGAACGAAAAAATCCAGGTGAGGGGCGCGATCGTGGAAGGCAGACTCTGCGAGCCTGCCGAGGTAAAACAGATCGCCGATCTGCCACCGCGTGAGGTCCTTCTCTCCATGTTGGCGGGTGCCTTCCAGGCGCCGTCGTCCAAGATGGCCGGGGCGCTTTCCGCGACGGTCAGCAGTTTCGCATATGCCTTGCAGGCGTTGCGGAGCAAGAAAGGTGAATAAAAATCTATCAAGCATTGAGAAATAAAAGGAGGTTTCAGTAAATGGCTATTACCAAGGAAGAAGTATTTGAGTTTATCGACAATATGACGATTCTCGACATGTCGAAATTCGTCAAGGAATTTGAAGAGAGGTACGGGGTCACCGCTGCCGCGCCGGTCGCGATTGCTGCCGCCGGCGCTGCGGGCGCTGCCGCTGCTCCCGCCGCTGAAGAGAAGACAAGCTTCGACGTCATTCTCGGCGCTGCCGGTGACAAGAAAATCCAGGTGATCAAGGTTGTCAGGGAACTGACCGGCCTCGGACTGAAAGAGGCGAAAGACCTTGTCGATGGAGCTCCCAAACCGGTGAAGACCGGCGTATCGAAGGAAGAGGCCGCCTCCATGAAGGCGAAACTCGAGGAGCAGGGAGCAACGGTAGAAATAAAGTAGAAATTGTGCTAAAGGTATGGAATAAGGTAGAGGCAGGGGCGTATATGCTGCCTCTGCCTTTGCCTTTAATCGGAGAAGGAGATATATGGCAAGGGTGCTAAGAAAGAGATTGGATTTTGGGAAGGTGCCGCAGTTCCTCGAAGTGCCTAATCTGATCGAGATACAGAAGAGGTCGTTCGACAAGTTTCTGCAGCGTGAGGTTCCGATGGGAAAGAGGGAGGAGATCGGCCTGCAGTCGGCCTTTCTCAGCGTCTTTCCTATCACGGACTACAACGAGACCGCCGAGATTGAATTTGTCGGGTATACGGTGGGGGAACCGAAGTACTCGGTCAGGGAATGCCTCCAGAAGGGTACGACCTTCGCTGCGCCGATCAAGATAAGCGTCAAGCTCAATCTTTTCGAAGTGGAGTCCGACGAGAAGAAGAAGCTGAAGGAGTCGAGGGAGCAGGAAGTCTACATCGGCGAGATGCCGATGATGACTGAAACCGGCACCTTTACCGTCAATGGGACCGAGCGTGTTGTCGTGAGCCAGCTGCACCGTTCTCCCGGTGTGTTTTTCAGTCACGATAAGGGCAAAACGCACGCAAGCGGGAGGCTCCTCTATTCGGCGAGGGTCATCCCGTCCCGCGGCTCGTGGCTCGATTTCGAGTTCGACACAAAAGATATTCTCTATGTGAGGATCGACAGAAGGAAGAAACTTCCGGCGACCATTGTCCTCAAGGCCCTCGGGTATTCGAATGAAGACCTGCTGAAGACCTTCTATCCGGTCGACACTATAGTCATAAAGGGCAGCAACGATTTTTCGATCGTCGTGAGCGACGTCCTCGTCGGATATAAGACGTCGAAGAACATCGTGGCCCCCGATACCAAGGAAGTCATCGTGAAGGAGGGGAGCAAGGTAACGAAGGCCGCCATCAAGAAGTTGGAGGCCGCCGGGATCAAGACGATCCGCATCACCAAAGAGGAAATCTTAGGAAGGATTACGCTGAAGGACATCGTCGATCCCTCTACCGGGGAGGTCATCCTCGAAGGGAACGAGATGCTTTCGGAAGACGTCTTCAATAAGGTCCTTTCGCTCAAGATAGAAACGCTGAACCTGCTTTTTATCGACAACGTGCATTATCTCTCGTCGCTTCGCGACACCCTGCTTACGGACAAGGTAGGCACACAGGACGAGGCCCTTATCGAGATATACAAGAAGCTGAGGCCGGGCGAACCGCCGACGATCAGGGCCGCGAGGGACCTCTTCAACGGGCTCTTCTTCGACCCGAAGCGCTACGACCTTTCCCCGGTCGGAAGGCTTAAGCTCAACAAGAGGCTGGGCCTCGAAGTCGGCCTCGAGACGAAGGTGCTCACCGACAAGGACATCATCGAGATCGTCAGGTACATCCTGAGCCTCAGGACCGGCAAGGGAGAGGTCGATGATATCGACCATCTCGGCAACCGGAGGATCAGGGGCATAGGTGAACTTCTCGAAAACCAGTTCAGGATCGGTCTGGTCAGGATGGAACGGGCGATCAAGGAGAAGATGACCCTTACCGAACTGGAGACGGCGATGCCGCACGACCTCATCAATTCCAAACCGGTGATGGCGGCGGTGAAGGAGTTTTTCGGCTCGAGCCAGCTGAGCCAGTTCATGGACCAGACGAACCTCCTTTCAGAAATTACCCATAAAAGGAGGCTTTCTGCTCTTGGCCCGGGCGGCCTGACGAGAGAGAGGGCGGGGTTCGAGGTCAGGGACGTCCATCCGACGCATTATGGAAGGATATGCCCGATCGAGACTCCGGAAGGACCGAATATAGGTCTGATCACGTCTCTAGCCTCGTATGCGAGGGTGAACGATTACGGGTTCATCGAGGTGCCGTACCGGAAGGTGGTAAACGGCAGGGTCACCGAAGAGGTGCAGTATTTCTCTGCGATAGAGGGCGAGAGGTTCATCATAGCCGAGGCGACTTCACCGGTGGACAAGAAAGGCAATCTCATCGGCGAATCCATATCCGCCAGAGAGGGGGGCGATTTTCGGATGGTCACTCCCCAGGAGGTCCAGTATATGGACGTCTCGCCGAAACAGGTCGTCGGTATCTCGGCGGCGCTTATCCCGTTTCTCGAAAACGATGACGCCAACAGGGCGCTGATGGGCTCCAACATGCAGAGACAGGCGGTGCCGCTTTTGAAACCTCATTCGCCTATCGTCGGCACCGGGATGGAATACGTGGCCGCGAGGGACTCGGGTGCGCTTGTGCTCGCGAAACGCTCGGGTAAAGTCGAAAGCGTCGACGCATCGAGGATCGTCGTCCGGGTATCCGGGAGCGACAGCGGCGTGGATATCTTCAACCTGATCAAGTTCCAGAGATCGAACCAGGCGACCTGTATCAACCAGAGGCCGATCGTTAATGTCGGAGACAGGGTGAAA
>JAJYLU010000216.1 GCA_021787505.1 Nitrospirota bacterium
ATCGGGCTGCTCCTCGGAAAAGAGTTCAAGCCCCTGCATCCCTTTTTCAGCGGTGATCACGGTAAACCCCTCCTTTGAGAGGTTCTGCTGCAACGACCATCTCAGGAGTTTTTCGTCGTCGACCACAAGTATCTTGGCCTTTTCCACCCTACCTCTTCTGCCTCAGAAAAATATGGAATGTGCTGCCCGCTCCCGGGATACTCTCCACCTCGACCCTGCCTTTATGGCTCTCCACGACGTTCCGGCTTATCGCCAGGCCGAGGCCCGTGCCCGAGTGCTTCGTCGAGAAGGAAGGTTTGAAGACGTCCGCAATCTCCCCGTCGCGCATTCCGTCCCCCGTGTCCGAAAGGGCGATCTCGATTTCGCCTGAACCGTAATTGTCACGGGTCGAAAAACTCAGCGTTCCTCCTCCCTGCATCGCCTGGAGGCAATACAGCGCCATGTTCTTGATTGCACTCTCCAACTGCTCGGGATCGGCAAGCGTTTCGGACAGACTATCCGATGTCGAGGTGATTTTCACGCCGAGCGCCGCGGCCTGCTCCTCGATCCGATTCATGACCTTTTCGATAATAGCATTAATGTCCGTCAAGATCAAATTAGGCTCCGGGGGGCGGGCGTACATCAGCAGGTCTTTCACCGCCACGTCCAGACGCCCTATCTCGTTCAGAATTTCGCAGGCGATCTCCTTGCGGGGGCTATCCTCGGGAAAATCCTCAGCCAGCACCTGCAGCGCACCGCTGATTCCTGCAAGAGGGTTTTTGATGTCATGGGCCACTGCGGCCGCGAGTTCGCCCAAAGACGCCATTCTCTCGACATAAATGCTCTTGTCGGTCAGGCATTTGTCGATTTCCCGCCGGGAACGACCGAGATCGGAGATGACCGCATTGAGGCTTTCCGCCAACCGTGCCAGTTCGTCATTGCCCTTTACCGGGATCTTCGTTCCGAGGTCCCCCGCCTCTACCTTTTTCAGAGACCTTATCATCTCGTCAAGCGGCCGCTTAACCCTCCGCGAACTGAAAAGCCCTATCGCCGCGGAAAACGCAACGACCGCAGCAAGGCCGGTCAGTCCAATCTTCTTTGCGCTCGCGGCGACCAGGCGGTCGGTCTCGTCGGTGTAAAGCACCACGTCAAGGATGCCGTTTACGGCCTCCCTGCTGTCGTGGCATCTTCTGCAAAGCTGGTCGTTCCTGATCAAGACGCTTTTGGAATAGACTTCCCTGTTTTCATGGTCGCCGTCGAACGGAAGCAACGCTCCCCTGTCGGGGAGAGAAACCGCGCCTTCGGCCGGCACGTGCTTGCCTACTTCTCCCGGAATGGATGAGCTGAGGATCACGCCGTTATTGGTATAGATCCTGACCGCCGCGATGTCCTCGGCGATGAGGGTGTCGAGGAATTTCTGAAATTCCTTTCCCCTGCCTTCGAGCATGATCGTTTTCAATCCGTTGGCGATAACTTCGGAGAGGAGATCGACCTTTTCCTTCTGGATGCTTTTAATCCTGCTCCTTACGGTCTCGAAGGCCTCCCATGAAAAAAGCGCAACCGCCGCAGTCACAAAGAGAACAGAAAAAAGCGTAAACTTTTTGTGGAGCCCCATCTGTCAGTCTGCCCGCCTTCTTCCCGGCCGGCTCTCGCCGGCCGCCGGCTTTTAAACGTCAGAATCTATTACTGCGACCCATAACTGTGCAATCCCGAAAGCAGGAGATTGACACCGAGATAGGTAAAGATCACGGCCACAAACCCGAGCACGGCCACCATAGCGACCTTTTTTCCCCTCCATCCCCTCATCAGGCGGCTATGGAGATAAAAGGCGTAGAAAAACCAGGTGATTAGCGACCATGTCTCCTTCGGGTCCCACGTCCAGTATTTTCCCCACGCCTGGTCCGCCCAGATCGCCCCGAATATAAGCCCCCCGAGGGTAAAGATCGGGAACCCCATCGCAATGCTTTTATACGTGATCTCATCGAGGGTCTCAGCCGAGATATTGAACCCCGTAATGATCTTCCTGAGAGCCCCGCCGAACCGCCAGATGACGAAGGTGAGCGACGCGGAGACCGCCCAACTCAAGAGGGAAATGGCAGATGAACTGTTCCTGAAAGTGGCCTTGAAAAGATAGCTCTTGATGAGCTCTTCCTGGCTCTTCACCGAAAGCTTGAACGTCAGATAATCGAGTCCCAGCGCACAGAGGACGATGATAAAAATGCTGAGCATGACCGTCCAGAAAATATATGCGGGTTCATTCCGCTTCTCGGTCTTCACGATCAGATACATCAGACCGGTGCTGAAGGAGACCGCAAACATCGAATAGGAGATAAAACTCATCGTCACGTGGGCGAGAAGCCAGTTGCTCTGAAGGGCCGGAACTAGCGGCTGGATGTTCTTCGACATTCCGGATATGTCGATAAACGCAAGGACAAGCGCCGCCACCGGCGTTATGAAGGCCCCGAAAGTCCGGTTCTTGTACTTGAATTCGATCACAAGATAGGCGAGGATCAGGCACCAGACGAAAAAGATCAGAGACTCATACAGGTTGGTAAGGGGAATCGCCCTCAGCCATCCCATCTGGCCGATATCATAGAACTCCTTCCACCTCAACAGGATCGCAATCGTCTGCGACAAAAATCCCGCGATCGTCACCGTTGTGGCGACAACGCCGATCGCCTTCTTCCTGAACGCAAGATATCCTATGTAAAGAACCATGGCGAGGATATACGCCATGGTTGATAAACCGAAGAAAACCGAACTAGCCGAACCGCTCATCTAATTTCCCCCTTTGCGGGACTCGCCCAGAAGTCCCGCCAGTTTTTCTATGTCTTTTTCGAAGGACGCCCTGTTCCTGTTGGCAGATGCGCCGATCAGGATCCTCGCAGTCCCTTTTTCCTCTGCGAGGCTCACCCAGAGCCTCCTGTGGCTCATGAAAAATGTTATATACAGGCCGATGGCCATGATGATGCAACCCAGATACACGATCAGCACGCCGGGGTCCTTCCTGACCTGCAGCCCGGTATACTGCACCCCCCAGAAGCTCCGAAACTCCACCCTGCCACCGTCAGGCAGATTCCAAGTCTGGGGATACCTCTGCAGGATCCAGCCCGAAAAAGGCTTTCCGGCCGGGCTAGAAAATTCGACGAAAATCGCCGGATTCAAAAGATTCTGGTCATAGGTGTACGGCCTTCCTGCCTGGTCGAACGAAAGGGCCGGGCTGAAGTTCGTGATCTTCCCGGTTTCAGATGTTCCCGGTATCGTGAAGGCGCCGCCCACCCTGGTGTTGACCTGCTCGCTCTTGCCGTCCCTCGACGCAACAGTGAGAACCACAACTCCCCTGTCCATGCTGTCCGGCACCGTGCCGAAACTGGACTGGTAGAAGGTGATGCCTTCATACGTCAGCGGATCGTTCACCGTAATCACCTTATTCATTACCTCTTTGCCGTTCTTGAAGACCGTGAGCCAGCTCTTATAGGCCTTGGGCATGTCGCTGGCGCCGTAATAGTCGACCTCGAAGTTGTCGCAGCGGACCTCGAAGCCGAGCGGCACTTCCGCCCCTCTGTCTTTGTATGCGACCGATGTGGTCTGGCCCTCGGGAAGGTTGAGGTAGGCGTTGAATCCGAAATAGAGTCCGATGATCGCCCCCACAAGAATGATCAGGATGCTGAGATGGGTAATATAAACGCCCAGCCTCGTAAAGCTGCCCTTCTCGGCATAAAACTGCAGTCCCTTCTCGGTTTCGGACTCCGACGGCCGAAACCCTATTTTTCTGATCGCCGACGCGACCTCGTCCCTGAGCGCAGAAGGCTTGCCCTTGAAGGGAACGCTCCTCCTGATCGACATCTTTTCGATATGCTCCTCGGATAGTGGCCTGATCGGCTCCCTGACGAGCTTCAATATCCTCGGAAGCCGGTCGAGCGAGCATATAATAAGATTCATAGCGAAGAGGAGAAGGAACGTGACGAACCACCACGAGTGATACATATTCATAAAGCCGAGCTTGTCCAAAATGCTATACAGGGTGGGCGCCGCGGACTCTCCAAACAGTTTCGCGAGGACCGTAAGGTTCTTTTCGGGTTCCACATTCTGCTCGACGACCGTCCCGACCATCGACGTCAGTGCGATAACCGAAAAAATGACGACCGCGAATTTTACAGACGCGAAAAGGTCCCAAACCCGGTCTATGAACGAATTATTCTTCTCTTTTCCCATTCAAATGACTCCCTAAACAGTAATTGTCTATAATAGACTATCTGTCTCGCCCAAAACAAGCGAGTCGCGGGCGTCCCGGAACACTATACCCCAGGACTTTCGGCCTGTCTCTCCTGGCGTTGACGATGCAGAGGAAGCCAAACGGCCGTTTAGAGGGATTCATCAGTTGATGGATCGTGTCCGGTGCAATATAGACGGTATCCATGAAGGCCATCCGCTTCTTCGTCTTCCCCGTCCTGACGATGCCCTCGCCTTTCACGCATATCACCACATGTTCATGCCGGTGGCGTTCAAGACTGCTGTTGCCGCCCGCCGCGATCTCGAAATACCTCACATGGAACTTCGCGGATTCCCCCCTTCCGCCCACCAACA
>JAJYLU010000217.1 GCA_021787505.1 Nitrospirota bacterium
CTCCCTTTCCGTCAACAAAAGGGCGACGCTGGCTGAATTCTTCAGGATCGCCTCGTATGCCGCCTTCTATATACTCACCGTGCAGCTCCTGTCCCGTAAGGACCTGCTGAAAAAAACCGTCCGCATAGTTGCGGTCTTTATCGCCGGCCTCTCCTTTTTCGGCATGATCCAGCATTTTCTCTGGAACGGGAAGATATATTGGATCAGGGAATTGACGCTCGGGGGGACCCCTTTCGGCCCGTTTGTCAACCGCAACCACTATGCTGGCCTGGCAGCGATGGTCCTGCCGCTGGTCCTCTGCCTCTTCCTCTATTACCGGCCCCGCTACGCCTATGTATCCCGCAGGGACAGGATATTCGAATTCCTGAGCCATCCGATGACGAACATCCACGTACTCCTCGGGTTTGTCCTCGTACTGATCGGGACATCGGTCTTCCTGAGCCTCTCGAGGGGCGGCATCATAAGTCTCTGTCTTTCGCTGCTCTTTCTGGCCGGCATGAAAATGCACAGGGGGAGGCAGGGCAGGGGGTGGATATTCGGCGTTCTTATTATACTGGTCGTCTTCTATTCGGTCGGATGGTTCGGCTGGGACAAAGTGTTTCAGAGATTCGACTCCATCAGGGACACCGGAGGCAACATCACCGAGATGCGACTGCAGATATGGAAGGACAGCCTCGGCATCATAAAGGACTTCCCTCTTACAGGGACAGGTCTCGGCAGCTACATGAGCATCTATCCTAAATATCGGTCCATCCCAGCTGACGGGATTGTCGATCACGCCCATAATGATTACCTCGAACTCTTCTCTGATGGCGGCCTTATCGGCGCGGCGCTCTTCGGCTGGTTTTTGTATTCGGCCCTCGGCGTGACATACGCCGTCTTCCTGCGGAGACGGGAGCGCTACTCGGTCTCTCTCTTTATGGGCGCCGTTGCCGGCGTCGTTTCCATCCTTATACACAGTCTTACCGATTTCAATCTTCATATCGGAGCGAACGGACTCTACTTTTTCTTTCTTCTGGGGCTTGCGGTCTCGGCGGCGCATACGAGGATGCAGGACGGCCCGGAGGAGACATTGCTCGCGAAGGCCACGCGTTTTCGTCCGCGGCTGCTGCTCCTGCCCGCGCTTGCGGTCCTGACGGCAGGCACGCTATTCAACGGAGGCGTCCTGGCGGCGAAGGCCGCTCTTTTCCCTGTCGGGGGAGAACCTCTCACGGCGCGGACATCGAAGGAGGCACTCGGGACGGCGAAGGAGGCCCTTCGGCGGGCAATTTTTTTCGACCCCCTCGACGCAGAATATCGTTACAGACTCGCTAACGCCGGGTGGTTTTTGGCAGACATAAACAGTGCGCGGGACAATTACGGGAAAGCAGTCAGTCTCTCCCCCGCCGACGGCAAGTACCTCCAGGCGCTCGGGTCCGTCCTGTCAAAGGCCGGAGAGGACGACAGGGCCGACCGCCTCTTCCTGGCCGGGCTGAGGTGCGACAGGGAAAACCCGCGGCGTTACCGGAGCTACGCGCTGTGGCTTCTTGCAAAGGGTAAGAGGGAGGAGGCGCTAGACTATCTGAAGTCCGCGATCGCCCTGGAGCCCGACAACACAAGGGATTATATCACGCTTCTCGTACTCTCCGGGTGGGATGACGCCGCGATCGGGTCCGTTCTTCCCGATATGGCAGCGCCCCGCATGCTCTTCGCCGACTATCTGGCCCACACAGGGAACGGGGCCAGGGCCGTGGAGGAATACCGTCTTGCCATAGGGCTTGTGAGAAACGATGCAGGGCCGGGATTGGCATACTTTTATCAGGCTTACCGCTACTTCATGCAAATCGGGATGCTGGACGACGCGCTGTCGGCGATGAGGAGGGCCGGAGCATTATTCCCGGCTGACGCGGGCATCAAGATGACACTTGCAGAGACATATGACAAGGCCGGAATACCGTACAGGGCGGCGGAAGAATACCGCAAGGTACTGATTATCGATCCCGGCAACGCAACGGCCAGGAAAAAACTGGAAGCAAGAGAATGACACATTATGGAATTTTATTGCCGGAGTAATAAACCGGCCAGCGTTCAGCTGAAGACCGGTCTATTCCTTTGCGAAAAAGACTTCGTTCAGAAGTATGTTCCTGCTTCGCGGGATGGTGATCAACCCTTCTTTGCGCCACTGATTCAGGACCCTTGTCACGGTCTCCCGCGTCAGTCCCGTCATGTCGGCAATCTCCTGGTGGGTGAGCCTGAGGTTGATCTTCATCCCGGCAGGAGTCTTCTCTCCGTTCTCCCCCGCCAGTATCTTCAGCAGCATCCTGATCCTCTGGGGGGCGTCCTTGAAGTTGAGGATGTGTATCCTCTTCCATGACTCGCGCAGACGGAAGCAGAGAATGCGGAGAAGGTTTTCGAGCACCTTCCGCTGACTGTAGAGAAGCGAATAAAAATTGGTCTTCGATATGATCGCCACCAGCGACTCTTCCATCGCGGCGACCGCCGCCGAAGACGTCTTTCCGTCAATCAGGGATATCTCGCCGAAAAACTCCTGGGACTGGTGGATCGCCAGGATGATCTCTTTCCCCTGCTCCGTCGTCTGCGCCACCTTTACCTTCCCGAGCAGTATGATGTACATGAATTCATTCGTCTCTTCTTCATGCAGGATCACCTCGTTCTTCACGAATTCTTTAATCACGACCTTGTTGCTTATCTGGAGCAGCTCATTGTCGGTAAGCGACGAAAAGAGCTCGATATTTTTGAGAAATTCGATTTTTATGTTTTCCATAGTACTTTTCAAAAGGTTACCGCAAATCAGCATGGAATGTAAATGCCCCCCGCTATTCAACAAAAAACCTTTATGTGATCTGAATTACATTCTTTTTCCTTTTTTTTAGATAAGCTCAAATCGAATTCTGTGGAACCGGTATATTACTACGGCGGGTCTAATTTGCGAGGAGAGGTAACCGCTAAATCGCAATTTGGCTCAGGGAAGAAAGAAAAGACAGAGGGAGCGCTATGAAAAGAAATGACATGTTTGGCGAAAGTCATGCCGCGGGAGAACACTCCGGCACCCTGGTGTGTGACGACATCGAAGACACCCCGGAACCACTTTTCGGGAACACGGAAGAAAAAAATGTCTTTCCGGATGATATCGACCTTCTCGATATAGACGCGGAACTTCCGGAAATCGGGGAAGAACATGAAGACGCGGGGGGATGCGAGAGGACGGAAGACCTTGTTCGCTCATATTTTCATTCCATGGGCGACATAGCGGTGCTGACGAAAAAAGAGGAGACTGAGCTCGCAAAAAAGGTGGAGGAGGGCAAGAGGCTCATCCGCGAGATTGTCTGCTCCCTCCCCGTGTACAAAAAAATAGAGGCCGAGCTTGGCGATGACCGCAACGAAGAGTCCGCATCGAAGGCCCTTGAAATGTGCCTGACGGTCCTGGACGGAATCATTGAAGAAGCCGGGACAGGTGACAGCACCGTCACCCGGCGGACCGGTTCCGGGATGGTGAACGACATAGACGCATTGAAGAAAAAATGGGCGCAGATCACGGATGCGAGGCGGTCGATCACGATGGCAAAAGACGAGCTGATCATAAGAAACCTCAGGCTTGTCATTACGGTCGCCAAGCATTATGTGGGCAGGGGCCTCCCCCTTCTCGATCTTATCCAGGAAGGCAATATCGGGCTCATGAAGGCGGTCGACAGATTCAAATATGAGATGGGGTTCAAATTCAGCACGTATGCGACGTGGTGGATACGGCAGGCGATCACGCGGGCGATCATGGAGCAGGGCAAGACGATAAGGGTCCCGGTGCACATAGTGGAATTTTACAACCGGGTGTCCAAGGCCGCCAGGGAACTGACCCAGGAATTGGGGCGCGAGCCCGAGAACCGGGAAATCGCAAAGAGGCTGGGCGTTCCCATCAAGAAGGTCGAAGAGGTCTGCAAGGCAGTCCGCACGCCGATTGCGCTCGAGACCCCGGTGGGCGTCGAAGACTCGGTGGTCGGTGATTTCATCGGCGACCGCGGCTCACCCCTGCCGGATGCCGGAGTCGAGAGAAAGGAGATCTCGAAGCATTTACTCAAGATGCTAAAGACTCTGACCTATCGCGAAGAAAAGGTGATCAGGATGAGGTTCGGAATAGGTGCCGAGCGTGACCATACGCTCGAAGAAGTGGGCAGGCGGCTCTCGATAACTCGGGAACGGGTGCGGCAGATAGAGGTCCAGGCGATGCGAAAACTCCGCCACCCGAGCAGGCTGCAGACCCTGCAGCAGTTAGGGGCTCTCTGAAAACCGGGGATCGGCATGCATGACCGGGCCGGGCCCCGGTCATGCAGTGTTAATGTTATAATCCTCAGGGAACGGCAGGAAGTTACGGCAGGAACACGGTGCCTTCAGGGACACACGCTCCCAGGTAAAGAAGTTATAAAATAAGAGAATTGGCAGTAATAAGGGAATAAAGCGGTGCGGTCTTTTTTGAAGTGTCTGTTGATTGTCGCGCTCTTTCTCGCCTTCTTCAGGGTCCGCCTGGTGGAATGCAGTCCCCGGCAGAGAGTCTCTTCCCATG
>JAJYLU010000218.1 GCA_021787505.1 Nitrospirota bacterium
CGAAGGTCAGCGGGTGGTGGTGACCTTTGTCAGTCCGAAGACCAGGAGGAGGTTCATATTGGAGGCCGAGATCATGCGAAAGACGTCGGACCATCCCGGGGCGCTGTATGCCTACGGGGCGACATTCCATAAAATGACAGAAGAGGACAAAAGAGATTTAACGGACTTTATCACCGGCAATGTCCGCACCGCAGAGAAAAGGGGCGCGTAGCGCCCACGTTGCCGCCGCCTTCATCAATAATCCTCCAGGTGGTACCACTCCGGGTTTTCCAGCCAGATGTCGGGCCGGTTCACCAGGTTGATGAGGTTTTCGAGGACGATGAAATGCCTCCTCTCCTCGTCCGCGATCTTCAGGAAGACCTCCTTTTGTGACGGGTCCACCTGGCTGGCCTTTTCGAGATAGAAGTCCCGCGTCTTCTGTTCAATCGCCTGGGCCTTGCGGTAGAGTTCGGCCTGAGAGACGTCGATATCGAACTGCTTTTTTTCCCTCATCTCGATGAAGATATTTTTTACGTCAGCGAGTATCGGCGTATCCGCCACATGCACCGCATTGTTTCGCTTCATGTTCTCGAAAAGTTTGTAATGCTTCACCTCGGCGTCTGCGAGCATCCCCAGGATCGTCTTCAGGCCGCGGTTTGATGTTTTCGTCACCAGCTCGCGGTAAAAGTTTTCGCCGTCTTTCTCCATCTGCATCGCGTACTCATAGATATCCATGTCATTCCTCCCGTGTGAGATAATGGGCCGGCCATTTCTCTTCGCTCCCGGCCGCACCCTCTTTCTTACATGGTAGTGTTAAATCATCAAAATGACAAGCGGGACGGGAAAACTGCAAAAAATTTGGGTAGAATAGATCATGCTGACTCTCGAAGAGAGAATGAGGGCCGCTTCAGCAGGGCAGGGTGAGGAACTCTGGAACGCGGTAAGGGACGCGAACCCTGAAGTCGTATCGAGGGCCGTCCTGAACAGGAACCTTACCGACGAAATGGCGGTCTTCATCGCCAAAAGGAAGACCGTCGCCGCAGAGACGCTTGGTTTTCTCGCCTCCGACGTGCGTTTCAAAAACAGTTATCCGCTGAAGCTTGCGGTCTGCAAGAACCCCAAGACGCCGCAGAGGACAGCGTTTTCTCTTCTGAAGTTCATGCGTATATTCGATCTGGCCGACATCGCGAAAGACCAGCGCATCCATATAAACATTCGCCAGAAGGTGGAGCAGCAGATCTCCGAAAAGATACCCGTCATGCCGGTGGGAAACAAGACCGCACTGGCGAGAAGGGCGGGCACGAATGTCCTGCTGTCTCTTATGGCAGGCGGGGATGAGAGGGTGATCCGCGTCTGTCTCGACAGTCCGGCGCTGACCGAGGCCCATCTTTACAAGCTTATCAACAAGGCCGGTGTGAAACCGGCAGTCGTCAGAATGATCGCGTCTCATCCGAAATGGGCACTGAGCTATTACATCAGGTTCGCGCTGATCAGGAACTTCTACACGCCGATGCCACAGGTCGAGCAGTTCATCAGGGGCATAAGGACCCCGGACCTCAAGGACCTCTACGCGGACCCGAAGGTGCCGACGTCGACAAAGCCGTTTATTTTCAGAGAACTCGGCGAAAGGGGAGAGACCGTCGATATTCTGGAGGACGAAGTCTATGACCTGCCCGACGAGACCGGTGACGAGTGAAGGACGCCTGACATGCTTGACTATTTCACTCTTACCAGAAAATTGCAGAAAACAATCGACAGCGGCGCGGAAGATCTGGCTTTGGGTTTGAATGGAAGATTAGAAAGAAGCGGCCCTTGGAAAGGAATGCCTAAGGTTTATATCTATAGAGAAGACATACCCGTGCAGATTTCCTTTTTTAATGGCGGTGCAAAAATACCACAGCTTTTTACCCGATTCATATTCTATGGCACTAACCAAGCAAATATTAATATTCGTATTTATAATGCGGGAGTCCTTTCAAGGTTCGCAAAGAGGCTTGGCCTGCGAGGCGTGGAAATTGGCGACCCCGAATTTGATAAGCTTTTCGCCATTAAGTGTAATAATGCAGCAGCAGCGAAACTGCTCATTGATTCAAAAACAAGACGTTCTATTAAGACGCTTTATGAAAATCAACAAACAACAATCGATGCCATGGCTGAAGCAGCGGATTCTGCGAAGGGGCGTGCTGAAGACAAAGGTGTGGCTACTGCGATGAAAATGGTGGAAATAATGTTCACCCCCTTCCGTCCTACCTTCGAAATGGACCTCGACAGGAAGGGACTTTCTTTAGCGATGTTTGGACTCCTCAACAGAGTGGATAAAGCTCAGATGCTGCTTGACGAATTAACAACAATCTATTCTGATTGGCATTTATCCCGACCGTGATATTTAAGAGGGCTCGGGATCAAGGTTGAAAGAAAGCGGGGCATTTTCCCTCACCTTTCCCGCTGGAGATCGGGACAGAAGGGGAAAAGGCAGGAAATGCAGAAGAAAGATAAAAAAGAATGTTAGCCGCTCACGGAATTGAGGTATATCATGGAGCCGAAACGACAGACAGCCGCCGAATTGCTTGCTGTGCAGCAGGAGTTGATTGATTTAGAACCTATCTTTCACCGACCGGAGCACGGGACCACACGCCAGGCGTTTGAATCGATGACTGCGGATGAGTTCTGGGAAGTCGGAGCGTCCGGGCGCAGCTATAGCAGAGAGGACGTGATCGATACTCTGGTTCAGCGTTACTCTGCTCCGCACGAAGATAAATGGAGAACGGAAGATTTCTACTGCCAGGAAATCGCGCCGGGTCACTATCTGCTCACGTACACGATGCACCAGGGCGCACGGGTGACACGGCGAACTACTATTTGGCGCAGGTCGCACGAAAGCTGGGTGGCTGTTTATCACCAGGGAACGATGGTGGAGGCGCCATGAATCCAATGCCTAACATCCCAGCTATCTGCAATAGCTGCGGCAATATTTTCGCAACTGGGTTTAATATCGGTTCAGGCAGTTCTGCAACTTTCCAATCATGTATCGCTGGTCCATGTCCGAAATGCAAAGGAACTGGGCGAATACCTGTTCTTAGGATTGATTACCAGGACACATCTCCTTTTTTAAAATCAAATTCAAGTACGAGGAGGGAATATGGACCGGTCCTTTGTTGAGGAGAATGCCCGAGAGCGTGAAAGGATGCGCACTCTCGCGGCGCATTTAACAGACAAAGAATTACGATCGCGTGTGGGGAACGATTGGACAATTTCGGTTGCTTTTGCACATCTGGCTTTTTGGGATAACAGGTCTGTTATATTGATGCAAAAATGGAAAAAGAGCGGAGTCGTTGAACCGTCGCCAATCGACGTAGAGGTTACCAATGAAGCACTCCTGCCTCTATGGATTTCACTCGAGCCGCGAAAAGCTGTTAACCTAGCCATTTCGGCTGCCGAAGAAATAGACCGGGAGCTTGAAGAGGCGCCCTTGGATATCATCGCTCAAATCGAAGCACTTGGAGATAAGTTCAGGCTTTATCGCTCTATCCACCGTAAGATGCATCTCGATCAGATAGAACAGGTACTCAACCGGAAAGAACAGAACTAGCCAGAGCCATAGGAGATCAATTAAAGTGATATTTCGTGGGAGTCGCTATGGCTCAGGTATCAAGCGACCGTTCTGGGCAAGAAATCGTAAGAGCGTCAACGCTTATTTTATTAAGATTCTCATAATTGAATTCACATTAAGCAAAAAATCTCCCTTTACGAGTCGTATACCTTGCCCGGAAATCATAACTCCCCTTTACCCCTTCGATAATAATAACTCCCCCTTCCCCCTCTTACCTTAAGAGGGGGTGGCAAAGCCGGGGGCGTTATCTTAAAGAGGGGGAGAGGCGATGCCTGGGGGCGTTATCTTTTCTCCTCGGCCAATCCGCCGGAGTGCGGAAAGAGGAGGTGTCCGAAAGCCTTCGAAGACTCAGGCCGGGTCTACGTCGATCACGAGCTTTATCCCCTTCACTTTGCCGTATTTTTCCATTACGGACCGCGCCGCCTCATTCAGCGCTTTTCTGCTGTGTGATTTTAGGAGGATAGAAAATTCGTCCTCTCCCTTCCTGCTCTTCGAGCGCGTCGGCCCGAGCAGTTCTATTTCTCCGGAGAGTCCTTTGATTATCCTCATTATGGGCTCCGCAAGCCTCGCATTACCCGTGACCGTGATATTCACGAGTTTAGAATAGGGCGGATAGGAAAGCTCCTTTCGGGCCGCGAGTTCCTCCTTCACAAAAGACAGATAATCGCCAGCCCTCAGGTATTTAAAGAGGCTGTGCCGGGCGAACCTCGTCTGGACCAGAACTTCGCCGCCGGGTTCGATGAGGCCGGTGATCACCGACAATTCCCTGTACGCCTTCTCCGACGCCCTGAAGTCGGGGAAATTGAGCGAAACGTCCGTATTCATGACAGCGGCCATCGAGAAATCCCCGGTCGCGCCGATCCGTTTCGTCATCATCTTCGTTCCGACGATCACCTTTGCCGGATCTTCCGAAAGGCGCTTCA
>JAJYLU010000219.1 GCA_021787505.1 Nitrospirota bacterium
CATCCACAGGGACATCAAGCCGAGCAATATCATCCTCACGAAAAGCGGGACAGCCAAGATCGCCGATTTCGGGCTTGCCAAGAGCCTCGATGCCACGAAAAGACTGACCCAGACGAATATGTACATGGGGACAGTGGCCTACATTTCTCCTGAGCAGGGGGAAGGGAAGCCGCTGGACCACCGTACCGACATCTACTCCCTCGGGATAGTCCTCTACCAGCTCCTGACAGGCAGCGTCCCGTTCAAGGCAGAGACACCCTCGTCCGTCATCTACAAACATGTCTATGAGGTGCCGCCTTCGCCCCGAACGATCAACCCGGCAATTTCTTCGGCCGCGGAAGCGGTCGTTTTAAAGGCGATCGCCAAGAAGCCGGAAGACCGGTTTCAGAACCCGGTGGAATTCAGAGAAGCCCTCGAATCCGCGAAGGTGCAACCCGAAAAAAAGGGAGAAGCCCCGAAACAGGCGGCTGTTTTCGCCGGCCAGAAGGAGTCCGCTACGCCCGCGGCAGCAGCTGGGTCCGGGAACAAGGTCCCTATCGTGATCCTCGCCGCGGCGATCATTCTGCTGCTTGGCGGCTCCGGCCTCTATGCCTCAATCTACGGCTATCGGGCGCTCCTGTCGAAGGTATTGCCTTTTGCGGCACAGGAAGACAAGCGGAGTGAAACAGTCCCCCAACCTGCTGCTGAGGTGGCTGTGCCTTCCCCTGCGGAGACTGGAGGGCCGTCACAGGAACCGGCCGGGCCTGCCGTTGCGAATGCGCCCAGCTCCCCTGAGGTCGCTGTCATCCCTTCGCGGTCATCAGTTTCGAAGGAGACCGGCAAAACAGGTGACTTCAGCGGACGACGCGGGACAAACTCGGAGGCCAGGAGCATCCCGCCCGTTCAGTCGCAGCCGGCTAAGCGTCCCGCCATACCGTCCGTGCTTGTCGTGACTTCCGGCGAACCGCACATCGCCGACATTATCGAATCGGCCATCGGGAAGAAATTGCTGGCGCGCTCTTTTCCCCTCTCGGCGTCCGGCGAGATCCAGGGCCTTTCCGCGCGGTACGGCCAGCATGGGATCCCGCTGAATGCAATTGCCCAGCGCCGACTGAAGTCCGAAATCCTCGTCTACGTTTCGATATCTACCATGGACGCCCCTCCATTGCAATTTTATGGCCATACCGCCGAGCAGTACGCCTCGACGATCTCGATCAAGGTGATCGACACGGCGACAAAAAAAGTAATCGCTTCTCCCCGTTCCAGGACCGTCAATTACACTACGCTCAACATGCAGGATAATATTGAGGAGGCGGCGGAGCAGATGGTCTCTGATCTTCCGAGAAAGATCGAGGCCTTCTGGAAGGGGTGATTTCACGGCACTGGGCCGATATGCTGATATAACGAGATGAGCAGATATTATGACATTGCACCACCTCTCCTCTTGTGCTATATATAAACATATCTTAGTGATCCTTTAGGAGGTCGGCAATGAACTATTCGAGTAAGACCCTATGCGTTGCCCTCTGTGCCTGCGCCGTTTTCCTTACTTCATGCGCGACGACAACGTTGACGACAGTATGGAAAGATGAAGCCTTCCACGGGAAGATCAAAAAAATCGTAGTAGTGGGGGCCTTCAGGAAACCTGCGGCGAGGAATTTATTTGAAGACGAGTTTGCAAGGCAACTGAAGGCGCATGGGGTGGAAGCAATAGCCAGCTATACGTTAGTTCCGATCAACGAGCTGCCCGAAAAAGACCTGCTCATGGCAAAGATCAGGGAAACCGGGGCAGATGCCGCGCTCGTCACAAGGATGGTCGACAAGAAAACGGTAGAAAGCTATGTGCCGGGAGAGGTCTACGTTGTCCCCCATTCTTACCGGCGCTGGGGCCCTTACTTCGATTATATTTATACGCCGGGCTATATGGTCAGGGAAGAGTATGCCTATGCGGAGACGAATATCTATGAAACTAATACCCAGCAGCTCATCTGGTCGGCCATGTCGTCAACGCTTCTCTCCGGGGACAAGCAGGACCTCATCAAGTCGTTTGTAAGTACCATGGTCGGCAAGATGGCGGAGGACAAGTTAATTCCTTAGCAGGCTCCTAGTGCGTGGTCTGCCCCTCTATTCTCGGCTCTTTTTCTCAAGGTGATCTTTGGGGCTTCTGAGTATATCTGCAGTTTTGACACCTATCAGTTTGATGATTATTCCAGGGTGGTTTCAGGCCGAATTGATCCTGTAAAAAAAGCAACGACGCGTGAAGAAATATTTACAATTGATGTGAAAAAGCCTTTGAAATGGGGGCGAAATTTTTTCTGGTGGGAAGTAACACACAACAAAGACCAACACATATTGTTAATAAGTTTGGCGAAAGAATTCGTATCTCCTAATAGATCGGTAACTTATCCATATTGCCCAAAATATAGGCACTGCAACTTGCTGGAAAATAAAGAAACGTACTATTTTTGGTTATGTCAGGAAAGTCAATATTTTTTTTAAGAAATTCTTATAGGTGCGCTTCGTGAGTAAGATAAAACCTAAACTATCTTAAAGAATTGGGTAGATACTGCCCTGGAGATAACGACCATGCCAAAGAGATATGTTGGAATTTCTTGATGACGTCACTGCCTCTCTGTCTCTTCATCTTCTTTACATTCCTGGGCATTGAATATGGCAGGGTAGTCCTTTTCCAACCTTGAAAGGAGGGAATTTTTCTCTTCATGGGACATTGTCTGATAAAGTGATGAGTCCTTTAATATAGAAATCAAAACTTTTGCTTTAGCTCTGTCCATATTGTTTGGCCTCTCTGTACAATAAATACAAGTTGTATGCCATATTAAAGCGTCGAACTTGCAGACGAGAAAAAAAGGATGTGTTGCGATGAATTGTCTTGAAACTTAAGGGGTTACAATGGGAGTCATCGACAACAAAATGTAAAGTACTTATTTTTGTGAGATAGGCAAGATGTATCATTAAAGACACTTTTCTCCCTTTTTGAGTACACATCTTAACAAGGGTCAAGAGGTCGTTATTAACCTTGAGGCAAGAAAGACTTACGCTATTGCCGGCCAGCGTCAACTCAAACCCCCATTTCAGGGAGCTCCCAACACACTATGTACGGCATTTTTTGTGGGCTAAGTTGCTGAGTTAACAGGAAATCAGGTTGTGAAGGCCGCTCATGAAGCCTTCTTGACAACCTTCTTGCTCCCTGCGACCGCCAAGTGGCCTTCTATTGCGTCCTTCATCATCTCAAGGGCCTCCTCGACCGAGTCACCCTGAGAAGCACATCCTGGCAGCGACGGACATTCGATCCGGAAGCCGCCGTCCTCTATATCCGGATGAAGAACAACGGCATACTTCGTGCCTTTGAGGGTAACCTCGTATTTCTTCTCTTTCTGCATCGAGACAATCTCGCCTTTGAGGTCCTCGATGATCTCGCCCAGCGCGATTGAGAAAACAAGCTGCCCGCTCCTTAGGGTGTCAATGATCACCTTCTTATTCTTATCCTTTTCTTATCCTTCGTGAGCACAAAGATTGATTCGCCGTCTGTAAGAAAGCGTAGTTCAGCGAGGTGGCCTTTCTACCTCCGGCATGTTCTTCTTGAGGTAGGTGATCGAAGCTTTAACTGATGTTTAGCTTTCTCCTCAGCTTCTTCGAGAATTCTATTGACGGAATCTCCGCTTCCGAGTCAAGCATATTGACACTCCGGACACAACGTCCCCAAAGGCTTTTCATAAGCACGGTGGGGATGAACGAGGACGTGATCCGGGAATACGTCAGGAAGCAGCAAGAGGAAGAACTAAAAGAGGAACAGCGACGATTGTGGAAGGACAACGGCGAATGACATTGTCAGGAGTCGTTGTTCACAAAGAAAGCCACCGACAAGGTCGGTGGTAGTTTACTAATGTCTGTCTATGCGATAATTACAACAGATATGTCAAAGCTTACCAAAAGCCAGAATGGTATTCCTACTTCAAAAAAGGGGCCGCCCTCCAGTCTCAGCAGCACCCCGAAAAAATACCGCCGCTCGGCCGCAGCAAAGAATCCTGACGAGACCAGGAGCAAGCGGGCTGAAGAGACGCGGGAACAGCTAACGGTTGAGCAAGAGCTGGACATTCTTCAGGCCCTCATCAACGGTGCTAAGAACTCTCATCTCGTGTATCTCGACCGCGATTTCAACTTTGTGCGCGTCAACGAAACGTACGCGCAGACTTGCGGCTATCGTCCCGCGGAAATGATCGGCAAGAACCATTTTGCCCTCTATCCGGATTCGGAGAATGAGGCGATTTTTGCCCGCGTGCGCGAAACGGGTGTTCCCGTAGAATTCCATGACAAGCCTTTTGAGTTCCCCGATCAACCAGAACGCGGCGTGACTTATTGGGACTGGTCGCTTACGCCGGTCAAGGATTCCGACGGTCAGGTGACAGGCCTAATCTTTTCCTTGTTCGAAACTACCGCGGTCAAGCGGGCCGAGGAGGCGCTCCATGAGGATCATCG
>JAJYLU010000220.1 GCA_021787505.1 Nitrospirota bacterium
GGGCATATCCAACGGCTTCATAAGAATCAAAGACGCGGAGATCCCGGAACACTATCTCATCGGGGAGTGGAACAAAGGATTCTATTACGCCATGGAGGGATTCAACTGCGCACGCGCACTGGTTGCCGCAGCCTGCATAGGCGCTGCCGAAAAGACGCTCGAAACCGGGATCGAACGCGTGAAGCGCAGAAAGGTCTTCGGCACCCCCATCGGCAAATTCGAGGGCGTACAGTTTCAGCTCGCCGAAGATTATGCGAAGCTCGAGTCGGCAAGACTGCTCGTCCAGAAGGCGGCATGGTCACTCGACCGTTTCTACCAGGATAAGCGGTTCAGCCACGACGAGATAAACAAGGCGGTCGCGATCGCAAAACTCACTGCCCCGGCGACGGCGTTCGAGATCATCAAAGACGTAATGGTCTGGCACGGAGCATACGGCTACACAAAAGAGGCGGGACTCGAAAGAGGACTGCGGGGGGTAATGTCCTACCTCGTCGGCGCCGAAGGCGCGATGAATATCATGAGGACCATCATCGGCAAAGAACTACTGGGAAAAGATTTCGGACCGGTATAAAAAGGGGAAAGAATAGGGATCCGTGTCATATCCCGAGCGTCTCCCTGCATTTCCCGCAAAAGCCCGGCCCTTTCGCATCAGTGTCAGCGATGCTGTTCGAAAAAAACATCACGCATGCAGGATCGTCACAGTGGTCCAGTCCCCAGACATGCCCGAGTTCGTGCACCGCCTCCTTTGCGGCCCGTTCTGCAAACAAAACGGGATCAGGCGTGAGACCGTAAAATTCCTGTTTGATTCTGGCAAGGGAGATCACAGCCAGACCTGCAAAGATGTCCGCTTCCCCAAAGACGTAATTAAGGCCTGCCGCAAAAAGGTCCGCATCTGTCACACCCAGCAGGATTTCATGCTCTCCTTGTCTGGATGCACGCAACTCCCTGAGAAACGCGGCTGCCTGAAATTGCTTCCGCGCATGATCAAAGGCATGGCGCGGTTCCGGCAATCCCTTTCCTTCAGTTACCTTCACCTTGAAAATGGCTTCGAGTCCCTTTGAGATCGAACCAGTTATTTGGGGATCGATACCCCCTATCGGCACGATGACGATCTTTTTCATTCTCTTTTCAGTGTAGCAGACGACTCGCCCCGTGCAAAGCAGGAAAGGCCATTCCGCCGTACTCAAGATCCGGCGATCCCTTCAAATTCCCGGAATGAATTGACAGCTACCGGCGCCCGCTGCTTCATCGGCTACGGCATGCGCCAGCCCACGCGCTTTCTCAGGGTTCGCTCTTTTCGCAAAGCGGAAGAGTGAAATAAAATGTTGAGCCTTCTCCCGGTCTCCCTTCGGCCCAGGTGCGGCCGCCATGGCGGGCGATAATGCGCTGAACGATCGAAAGACCGATGCCGGTGCCTTCAATAGTTGCTGCGCCGCGGCCGCGGTGGAACACCTCGAACAGCTTCGCGGCATCCTCCGGCACAAACCCTGCCCCATTGTCCCTGACCGAATAAAGAATCTCCTGCCCTTCCCTCTTGCTGTAGACCTCTATCACCGCCTCCTCCCTCAGCTGCGTGAACTTAAAAGCGTTCGAGAGAAGGTTCACGATCACCTGTCTCAGCAATCGCCGGTCCGCGCATACCGGGACCAGCAGGCCTGTTATGAGGGAGACCGTCCGCTTTGGGTACGCAGCCTTAAGCTCCTCGAAAACTGATCCCACCATCTCTTCCATGTCCAGTTCGGTGAGGACCATCTCCTGCCGGCCTGAGCGGGAGAATGCGAGAAGATCGTTGATCAGGTCCTCCATCCTCCTGACGTTGGCCTGTATAGCATCCAGCATTTCCGTGCTTTTTGAATCAAGGAGATCGGAACATTTTCTGCTGAGCCTTCGGGCAAATCCGCCGATCGCAACAAGCGGCGCCCTCAGGTCGTGCGAGACGGTATGGCCGAAGGCATCAAGCTCTTTGTTCGCGTCGGTGAGGTCGGCGACCCTCTGTCTGAGTTCCCTGTTGAGCGCCCGGATCTCCTCCTCTGAGCGCTTCCGGTCGGTAATGTCTCTCGAAACATTTATGACACAGGGTTCCCCTTCGAGTTCTATCAGTTCCGCCGACCTGAGAAATGTACGGACCTCGCCCGATTTCAGGCGGAACGTCGCCTCATGGTCCCTGATCTGCCCCCTCTCCCGCAGCAGTCTCACGACTCTTTCTCTTTCCTCCGGATCCAGCCAAAGGCCGAGTTCGCCGGAGGTCTTTCCGATCACCTCTTCCCGGGTATATCCGGTTATTCTGAGAAAGGCGTCATTCACGTCGATCAGACGGCCGTCCATCAGGCCGCTTATCGCGATCCAGTCGGGACTCGACCTGAAGATCATCGAAAACTTTTCCTCCGACTGACGCAGGGCGGCCTCGGCTTTTTTCTGCGCCGTTATGTCACGTATGATTCCCTGATAGCCTTCGACTTCCCCGGCGGCCGACCTCCTCAGCGTCGAGCTGAGAAGGCAGTGCAGCAGCTTTCCGTCTTTTCTCCGGAGCGGCACCCCGTAGTCTTTCACGGCACCCGCCCGTTCTATCTCCTCCCTGAACCGCTCGCGGTCCTGCGGATCGGCGTAGAGGGCGCGGATATCCATACCTATGAGTTCCTTCATCGTATAGCCGAAAAGCTCCACTGCCGCCCTGTTGATATTGAGAATCTTCCCCTCCCTGGAAGAGACATAAACAGTGTCTTTCGACTCTTCGAAGAGGTCCCGGTAACAGGCGTCCACGAGCGGTCCCCGCATGCGAGTCCCGGCCGGGCTAATAGCCGTCCGCCTCTTCACCGGTGACCCCTTCCTCCCCCGGTTTCTCCTCTATCTCCGAGAGCGCCTTTTTCACTTCTTCCTCGGTCGACCTCAGTTTCGCCCTGCAGAGTTTGATCAGGGAAGCCGCCCTCTTCACCTTTTCCGAAAGGACGTCAAGGTCCGTCTCCTCCGACTCTATTTCGGCGATAATCTTCTCAAGCTCACTCAAAGCCCGGGAGTAGGATATCTGTTTGGTTTTGCTCACCCTTTTCCGTCTCCTTTCTTTCCTGGACAATACTCGTTATTTTCCCGTTGCGTAACCTCGTCTCTATGACCGCCCATCTCTTGAGAAGGGACGCATCCTTCACTACCCTGCCTTTGTGCCGAGTAATACTGTATCCCCTCCTGAGCACATTCAGCGGGTCTAGATGTCTCACTGCCTGTTCCAGCCCGCTGCAGCGGGTGTCCTCTCCCCTGAGGGCCTGTGCGGCCAACACCTCAAGGTCTCTGCGGAGTAAAGCGAGTCTCTGACCGTGCAGGGATGAAATCCGGAGCGGCACAAAGGAGATCCTCTGCGCGAGCGCGCCAAGCTCGTATCGCTTGTCCTTCAGAAACCTGTCGGTGTACGCTAGGGTCCTCTCCTGGATATCCAAGACCTTATCTTCGAAGCTTCTCATCCCCGATATCAGGAATTCTGCTACGGCCGTCGGCGTCTTCATCTTTGTGTGGGCGACCATGTCGGCCACAGTATCGTCTTTTTCATGACCTATCCCCGTAACGACAGGCAGCGGAAATCTTGCAATATGGGACGCAATCGAATAGCCGTCAAAACAACTCAGGTCCACGACCGAGCCGCCGCCTCTGATGATCACTGCAAGATCGTAATCTCCGGCGTTCAGTTTGATCTCCTCCAGCGCAGAAATGAGCGACTTCTCGGCCTCCTGCCCCTGCATCAGCGCCGGGAAAAGCACGTGCGCAAACCGATAGCCGAACGGATTGCTGTCGAGCTGCTTAAAAAAATCGCCGTATCCCGCCGCAGTCGGGGAGGAAACCACCGCGATCCTCTGCGGCACAAGCGGAAGAGGCAGAGACTTGTTCAACTCCATGATCCCCTCTTTTTTCAGCCGTTCGATCACTTCCTTTTTTTTGCGGGCCATCTCCCCGAGCGTATAGGCCGGGTCGATGTCACGGATGTTAAGGCTCAGTCCGTAAACCTCGTGGAACGTCACCTCCGCACGCAGCAATACTCTCATCCCTAGCTTCAGGGGTTCCCCGGCGGCCTTCTCAAATTTACTGGCGAGCCTCCTGTATTCATAGGCCCAGATCGTCGCCTTGATCTGCGCCGTAGTCTTTTCGTCCTCTTTTTCGACGAGCTCGATATAGCAGTGGCCCTTCTGATTACACTTGAGTTCAGCGATCTCGGCCGCCACCCAGTACGCATCAGGGAAACTGCCGGCGATCACAGATTTGATGATGCTGTTCAGCTCAAACAGGGTATAGTGCTTTTTTTCGGCCGGCTGTCCTTCCATGCGTATCTCATTATACCCGAAAAGAGAGAGCATCTGAACCCAATTGCGCTATAATTGATGCATGAGATATCCGTCGAGAAATATCCTCGCTCTGCTCGTGTTTATATTTTGGCTTTTTGCACTTCCCGCGCCGCACCGGGCTTATGCTATGGAGAATGTCATCACGGGCG
>JAJYLU010000221.1 GCA_021787505.1 Nitrospirota bacterium
CAGAAGCATGCCGGCCACGGCGCGGGACTCAGCCTTCTGCCTTCTGCTGGGACAGTATGCGGTACACGCTGGAATGAGCGGAAGGACCGACATGATCGTGAGTGTCTGGAGGGGGGAGTTCACCCATGTTCCGATTCTTGCGGCTGTCTCGCGCCGCAAGCAGGTCAACCCCGGGGGCTGGCTATGGTGTGCGGTGCTTTCGTCCACCGGGCAGCCGGGGAGGATGTGAGGACATGGGAAAGGAGAGACTCATGACACTGCCACCCAACAAAACCAGGATCGTATGCACCATAGGGCCGTCTTCGGATTCCCTTGAGGTCCTCAAAGAGATGATCAGGACAGGAATGGATGTAGCACGCCTGAACTTCTCGCACGGCGCATTTGAAGACCATAAGAGAGTAATCGGGGCTGTTCGTGCGGCCGCCGCTGAAGCCGGCAAGCGCGTTGCGATTCTGGCGGACCTGCCAGGCCCGAAGATACGCATAGGCATGCTGGCCAATGAACCGTTCACTCTGAAGCCGGGTTCATTATTCAATCTGACTACTGAAGAGATCATAGGAGATGAGCGACGTGTCTTTGTCAGTTTCAGCAAACTGCCTCAGGTGGTGAAGCCGGGCGATATTCTCTTTTTGAGCGACGGCCTGATCCAACTCGAGGTTGTCTCGGCCAACAGCAGAGACGTCCAGTGCCGCGTTGTTGCGGGAGGAGATCTGCGTTCCCGGAAGGGCCTTAATCTTCCTGGGATCGACCTCGGCATCAGCGCCTTCACGGCGCGCGACCGCGAGTGTCTGCGTTTTGCGCTGGAGGCCGGTGTTGACGCGGTCAGTCAATCATTCGTCGAAAGCGCTCGTGACATCACGGCGGTCCGGGAGGCGGCGGCCTCATTCGGCCACAATCCCTTCGTCATCGCCAAAATCGAACGTTCGAGGGCGCTCGATCATTTTGAGGAGATCCTCGAAGCCGCAGATGGCATCATGATCGCACGCGGGGACCTCGGCGTAGAGATACCTATCGAGCAGATCGCGGTCGTCCAGAAACGTCTGATGCGCGAGGCGAACCTCCGGGCCAAGCCGGTGATCACTGCTACGCAAATGCTCGAGTCGATGACAGATAACCGCAGGCCCACGAGGGCGGAGGCTACCGATGTGGCGAACGCTATCCTGGACGGAACCGACTGTGTAATGCTTTCCGAAGAATCGGCCACGGGAAGGTATCCCGTAGAGGCCGTGGCAGTACTGACAAGAATTGCCGCAGTAACCGAACCGTATCGGACGAGCCGTGGCATGAAAGATACTATCTCGGACAACGGCGGAAGCAGGCTCACTGACATTAAGGACCTTATCTCGCTCAGTGTCGAAACAATCTTTGAGCATGCCAGTCCGGCTGCGGTCTTTGTTCCGACGAGAAGCGGCGCAACGGCGAGGAGCATCGCCAGGTTCAGGCTCCCCGTCTGGATAGTAGCAGTGTCTTCCCGGCAGGAGACCTGTCAGAGACTTCAGTTCATTTACGGCGTACACGCGGTCTGTGAACCGGTTCATCCCGAGGACTGGCGCGCATATGCCGGGAACTGGCTCGA
Source organism: Nitrospirota bacterium (assembly GCA_021787505.1). Classification (GTDB taxonomy): domain Bacteria; phylum Nitrospirota; class Thermodesulfovibrionia; order Thermodesulfovibrionales; family UBA6898; genus Sulfobium. The sequence continues at coordinate 1,577 of JAJYLU010000221.1, forward strand.
TGCCGGCGGCATCAGCGGCAAGTTCGTCGTACTGACCGAGGGGCCTTCCTCGAAGCATCCCGAAATGAACCACCGCGTCGAGATCATCGACCTCGAAGGACCGGAGAAAACCTCGGCCTCTTCCGCAAAGCCATGAGTGCACGGCAAAGCTTCTTCAGACGGATTTCCGGATTCTGGTCCGAAGAACGGAACCTTTCAGTGTTGCTTGGAATCGTCATCTTTGATTTTTTCATACTGCCCTCGCTGACGAGCCTTTTAGGTGAAAGACACGGGATTAACCTCTTAAACAACCTTGCGCTCTCGTTTCTTCTGCTGACCGGCGTTCTTGCCCTGACCCGTCACAAAATCCTCCAGATGGTATTTGCGGTGATCGTTGCGCTGATCATCCTGGTCCGCTGGATACGTGTACTCTTTGGCGTAACCTGGCTGGCGGGGTGGGACATTTTTTTCTCTTTGGTGTCGGCACTTACATTTGTGGTTGTCGTCCTCGGCCACGTCTACAAAGAGGGGCCGATCACGAGCCATCGCATCCAGGGCGCCGTCGCCGCATATCTGCTGATCGCAATGTCATTCGGCCTGGCCTATTTTCTGCTCGAGTTTCTGATGCCCGGCTCCTTTCAGTTCCCGAGTGGGAGGATGGTCCTCGATGAGCAGTCCTGGAAGGTCTTTTATTATTTCAGCACTACTACACTTACCACCCTGGGGTACGGAGACGTTATTCCGATACAGCCCGTCGCGCGGAGCCTGTCAATGGCGGAAGCCCTCACCGGACAGCTCTACCCTGCCATCCTTTTGGCGCGCATGGTATCACTGCATGCGCAAACACGGCACTCAAAGAAAGACGAGTAAACGCTGTCGGCATTTGGGAAATTCCCGGGCGACTATATTATTTCGGCATTAACGCTTCTTTTATCCGTCGTGGGGACTGCGGAGCAAGTCCGCCAATTTTGCGAACTCCTGGAGATTCAGCGTCTCGGGTCTGCGTTGCGGGTCAATGCCTGCTGCGGTCAGAACATTTTTCGGATCTTCGGCAAGGCCCTTTAACGAATTCGAAAGGGTCTTTCTCCTCTGCGAAAACGCGGTCCTGACGGTCCTGAAGAACATCTGCTCATCGTTGACCCGCACCGCGGGGCATTCGAGCACCGTCATATGCACAACGGCGGAATCGACCTTCGGCGCCGGCCTGAATGCCTCTTTGGGGATGATAAAACGCAGTTCGGGTCTCGCATAATACTGGACCATTATCGAAAGGACGCCGTAATCTTTCTTCCCCGGGGCGGCGACGATCCTTTCCGCCACCTCCTTCTGGATCGTGAGCGTCATGGTCTTCAGGGTCTCTTTCGCATCGAGCAGTCTGAAAATAATCGGCGTCGTGATGTAGTAAGGGATGTTGGCGACGACCTTGAACGGTCCGATCTCCTCAAAGGTAAATTTCAGCGCGTCGCCGTGGACGAGTTCGATATTTCTGAAGCCTACCAAATCGGCCCGCAACCTTGCGCAAAGCTCCTGATCGAGCTCGATCGCGATGACCTTCCCCGCCTTTTCCGACAGCAGCCGCGTGAGCCTTCCGGGTCCCGGTCCTATCTCTACAACAGTATCATCCTTCGATACGCCTGCCGCCTCGATGATCCTGTGCAAAATCGAGGGGTCGTAGAGAAAGTTCTGGCCGAGATGTTTCTTCGCCACCTACAATCTCAGCCTTGCGGCGAGCATGATCGCCTCGATCATGCTCGCCGCGTCGGCCTTCCCCGTCCATGCGATATCATAGGCAGTTCCGTGATCAGGCGACGTCCTGATAACAGGGAGCCCTATCGTCACGTTCACCCCGTTTTCGAAGGCGATCATCTTGAGAGGCACCAATCCCTGGTCGTGGTACATACACACCACAATATCGAATGCTCCCCGGTACGCCTTATGAAACACCGTATCAGGTGGGTAGGGGCCTGATACGGAGATTCCCTCTTTTTTTGCGTCGTCGACCGCAGGGGCGATCTCTTTAATCTCCTCATCTCCGAATATTCCGGACTCTCCTGCATGAGGGTTCAGGCCGGCTACCGCGATCCGCGGGCTTTCGATCCCCAGCATGTAGCAGGCCTTTCTTGCCAGCAAGATGGTCCTCAAGACCCGGCTGCGCGTGATCATGCCGGGCACGCTCCTTAGCGAGGCATGTATAGTGACCAGAATTACCCTGAGAGGCCCGCCCGTCAGCATCATCCCGAAATTTTCGGTCGCCGTGAGCTCCGCAAGCATTTCGGTATGTCCGGGCCACTTTAGGCCCGCAAGTTTCAGTGCCTCTTTCGAGATCGGGGCGGTGACGATGCCGTCGACCTTCCGTGCCATTGCTAGTTCGACGGCCGTTCCGATATAGCCGGCGCAGGCGCTCCCGCCTTCTGCCGTTGCCCTTCCTTTTTCGAAAAAATTGAGCATGCCCGCTTCGATCATCTCGATCGTCCGCGCGGATGCAGTGGATTCTTCAGGAGTCCCGATTGTTCTGAGGGTAATATGTCCATCAATCAGGCGCAACGCAGCTTCCATAACGGTCCGGTCGCCTATCACAACAGGATCGCAGCAGCCGCGGACCTCGGGAGACAGTATCGCCTTTACGATTATCTCCGGCCCGACGCCGCCGGGATCGCCCATGGTAATGGCAATTTTTTTCATCTTTTCCTTTGTCATAACCATTATTTTACCCCATGAGGTGAATAATAACACCCAGTCGGTACAAACTGCCGCAGCTTCCCCGCTGTTTTACCGTGATATAGGTCTTTTTTTCGCATATCTGCAAAGGGATTTGCGTAGATGCATGGGGGAGCGGAAGGGATATCATTTGGAATCAGGCAGTTATGGTTGGCATGGGGAATGCTCTATATATTTGCAAGAACT
>JAJYLU010000222.1 GCA_021787505.1 Nitrospirota bacterium
TGAAGAGACTCCCGCGGTATCCCACGCCGACCCTGCTATTGGCCCCCAGGATCTTCTGTAACGGAAATCCCATTTGGTACAGCGGTATCCCGAGCCGTTTAGCCGTATCTTCCGCGTGCGAATTGGCTATCAGCAGGTCGATCCCCCCTTCGACCGAGGCAAGGTCGCCGATGATGACTTTTTCAGCAGGTATCCTGACGGCCGCCTCCGACGGCTGAGGCAGCACCACAGTCGTGATCTTCGCCCCCATCTCGGTGAGCCACCTCGCGGTCTGCAGCGCAAGGTCCGGTTCGAGGGCGATCCCGATGCGCTTGTTCCCGTAAAAGAAATGGGCGTCCCTCATCCCGTCGATAAGGACCCTTCGCTGTCTTTCGTATTTCGGCGGTACCGGCTTTCCGCTCAGCGACGAGAGCGTTTCCATGAGAGCGTCCGAGTCCCTCAGTCCGGCAATTCCGTCGAAGACCCTGCAGGGAATGCCGAACCTCTCTGTCAGGATCTCTGCGCCTCGCTCCATGCTCGCCCCTACGGCGATCGTGAATTCAGAAGACCCCATAAGCTCGATGTCCTCAACAGTAGTCCCGCCGATCGCCAGGGGCGAAATGCCTTTTCTGCGTCCATCGAGAGCCGAGAGGTCAGGCAGGATGATCGGCGTGAGGCCGAAAGTCATAACGATATCCCTCAACTCCTCGAATTCGGCCGGCGTAAGATACGAGCCGGCTAACACATTGACCAGCCCTTTAGTGTCGAATGAGCCTGCGCTCTCGCTGCAGAGGGTGAGCAGCGCTTCGACTGCAGCCGCATACCCTGTTTCGAGTCCTCCTTCGTAGTCCGGCGTCGTCACATGCAGCAGGTTCGCATCCGCATGCAGCCCGGATTTCCCGACAGCGGCCCGGACATCGTCACCCCCCACCTCGGAAAGCCCCGAAGTAAGTATCGCGACCAAGTCCGGCCGGTTCCTTTCGATGATCCCTTCCACGGTCTTCGTTATCTTTTCTTCACTCCCCATGATCACGTCTTCGGCAAAGAGCTTTGTGCCCGCAAGTGCGATGGGCTCCCTGAAGTGCCTCGTCAACAGCACCTTGCCGAGAAACGTGCATCCCTGCGCACCGTGGATCACCGGAAGCGCCCGGTGCACCCCCTGAAAGGCGATGGCGGCGCCGATTGACTGGGGATGCCTGAGAGGGTTGATGACGACATCCGGTTTCTGCGTGGAGCGTGCCGCGCACGGCCGATCCATTTTTTCGTCCTCCGCCCCTTTTCCCTTAGTTCCTGCGTAGAATCTCATGCCGATGTCGATCTGTGCCGCCAGGTTGACGAGCCCGTCATATCCCGCATACGGCGTATGGCGCTCCTGGTTGACGTCGACAAAAGGATATCCTTCTTTTATCCCAAGATACTGGTTCCTTCCCCCGGCTATGAGCATGTCGGCATCCCTCTCCCTCAACAGCCTCAGCAGGTTGCCGGGGGAAGTGTCCGCGACAAGCGGCGCATCTTTCCCAAGGATTTCCTTCATCTTTTCCTCGTCGTGATAGGTGCTCTTCTTTGTCCCGACCGCAACCGTCTCTATGCCGAGGTCGCGAAGCGCCGAGATGAACGACCAGCTCTTCACCCCGCCGGAATACAGCACCGCCCTTTTGCCCTGCAGGTATCCGTAAGGTTTCAGCCGTCCCTCAAGCCTTTCCTCTTCTTCCGCTATCACGGCTTCCACCCTGCCTTCCAGTCCGAGCTTCGAGGCTATCAGCCGCACGGCCTTCGTCGTCTCCGTCCTTCCGAAGAAAGACACCTCGACGTAGGGTGTCCCGTATTTTCTCTCCATCTCCTTCGCCACGTTGATCAGGGCCCTGCCGCAGACCACCACGTTTAACTTCGCCTTGTGGGCATAGGTGATCTCTTCGAAGGTCGCGTCTCCCGTGAGCCGGGAGAGGACCCTGATGCCTCCCTTCGCGAGCAACGGCTCGATCAGCCAGAGGTCTCCCGCGATATTGTATTCGCCGATGAGATTGATATCATGCTCCGTGAGCAGCGGAGGCTCACCGGTCCCGATCACGTGATTGAGCAGGACTTCCCCCGCGATCCTGTTGCCGAGATTTTTCGGCCCGACAAACCCGGGCGCGTTCACCGGGATAACGGGTATTCCGATCTTCTCATGCGCTTGCCTGCAGACCGCATCGATGTCCTCACCGATAAGTCCGCTCACGCAGGTCGCATAGACGAAGACCGCCTTCGGCTTCACAACTCTGCACGTCTGAAGGATGGCATGAAGCAGTTTTTCTTCAGAGCCATAGACAATGTCCATCTCGCTCATGTCGGTGGTAAAGCCCATGCGAAGCAGGGACACGCCCCTTTCACGGGAGAGCGAACCCCTGCCTTCCCAGGAATTGCCGCAGCAGGCGATCGGCCCATGGACGATATGCGCGGCGTCGGCGATCGGCTGCAGAACGATCATCGCGCCGTCGAAGGCGCAGGATTCTCCTCCCCGGGACCGGCAGACCCTGTCCTTCGCTCCGGGTGCGCATCCGTGTTCAGTCAGCTTATCCATATGGGTTATCATGATTCATCCTTTACCGTTAACATCAGCTTTCATAACCCCACCTAACCTCCCCTTACCTTAAGGGGAGGAAACAATTCAGGTTGTCCCGCCTTCTTCACCCCCTCTTAAGGTAAGAGGGGGAAGGGGGAGTTATTTATCTTCACCTGATTACGTCGAAACTCGTCGTATCAATCGTCTTTCTGTCCATCTCGTCAAGCTCGCTGTTGACGATCATGGTTACAAGGTTCAGAACTCCCTGATAACCGATGACCGGATACCGGTGGAGGTGGTGCCTGTCGAATAGCGGGAAGCCCATCCTTATAAGAGGCGTGCCTGTATCGCGCCATAGAAATTTCGCATAGGAATTCCCGATAAGGATGTCAACCGGATCCGTGAACATCAAAGACCTCAGGTGCCACATGTCCTTGCCCGCATAAACCTTTGCCTCGCTGCCGAAAGGACTCTCCGCAAGGAGACCCTGCATCTCATCTTCGAACTTCTTGTCCCCCATAGAACAGACTATATGAACGGGAATTCCGCCCGTCTCCATCAGGAAACTGACGAGGCCGAGCAGTAGATCGGGGTCTCCGACGAGGGCGAATCTCTTTCCATGGACATAGGGGTGCGAGTCCACCATCGCATCGACGGCCCTTCCGCGTTCATCTTCTATCTCCTGAGGTATCGGCTTCCCGGTCAACTTGCTCAGCTGTTCAAAAAAGAAGTCGGTGTTCTTTACTCCTATGGGCGGAAGCACCAGCGCCTTCTGGCTCCACTCCTTCCGGATATAATCCATCGTCTTAAGCGTCGAATACTGCTGAAGGGCGATGGTGGCGGAGGCGTTTATCGAGTCCATTGCGTCTTCAAGCGGAGTGCCGCCGGGATAGAGCTTGTACTGGCCGGTATTCGGCGAATCGAAGATCGCACTTGCGTCCGACAGAAGCGTAAAATCTACGCCCATCATCCTAAGCATCCTCTTTATTTCATGGTAATCGCCTGTGTAGGGATCGAATCCCATGATGATGTTGATCTTTCCATTGGGTTCTCCCTTCTTGCCTGTCGTGATGACAGAGAGGATCCCTTTCATCATATTGTCATAGCCGTTAACGTATGAGCCGACAAAGCTCGGTGTGTGCGCAAAGGGGACCGGAAGTTCTTTAGGTATCAGCTCTTTTTCCTTTGCGGTCCTTATGTAGGCGTTCAGATCGTCTCCGATAACCTCGGCCATGCAGGTCGTGCATACCGCAAGCATCTTCGGGTGGTAGAGGGCATAGGCGTTTTCCAGCCCCTCAAGCATGTTGTTCAGCCCGCCGAAGACCGCCGCGTCCTCTGTCATAGAGGTCGATATGGCCGCCAAAGGCTCCTTGAAATGCCGGTTCAGATGGCTTCTGAAGTAGGCTACGCAGCCCTGCGCGCCCTGAACAAAGGGCATCGTGCCGTCAAACCCCGACGAACAGAAGATAGCCCCGAGAGGCTGACATGCCTTTGCCGGGTTTATCTTTATATTCTTTCTGGCAAAGTTCTTTTCCTGGTATTCAGCAGTCTTCGTCCACTCGGCGATCTCCTTCACCTTTTCCTTCGGCCATGGGGCCTCGAACTCTCTTTTATTTTCGAACTGGTCCAGATAAGCCTGCTCCTGGAAGAGCTCGTTATGGTCTTTGATCATGATAGCCTTCATTTTTTCCTCCGTATCAGATTCCATGCGGGGTTGTTCACCGTCATGTCCATATCTCTTGCAAAGACCGGGAAACCGTCGAAGCCGTGGTATGGCCCCGAGTAATCCCAGGAATGCATCTGGCGGAAAGGCACGCCCATCTTGTGGTAGGAATATTTCTCCTTGATCCCCGAGCCCACCATATCGGGTTTCATTCTCCTCGTGAACTCCTCTAATTCATAAAGGGTGGCGTCGTCCATGATTACGGAGAT
>JAJYLU010000223.1 GCA_021787505.1 Nitrospirota bacterium
AGCTTGAGTGAGGGCAGCGCCTTCTCGAAGGAATAGGTGGCGTAATCGAGAAGCGTGCCGTCGAGGTCGGTAAAAAAAACGAATTTCTCCATCACCTCTAAGAATACCACACCATTATGGAGCGGGCCATCATAAAGCACAATCTGAAATGAAGACAATTTGTAGGGAAATTTGCTTTAATAGGATAAGGGAATATCGTATTGAAGGCGTCTACGTAATGACTGACTTTTTTGCCGGGCAGATGGATTATATTTATTTCTCCTACGGGCTTGCCTTCATTATGCTTGCGGCCGTCTGCTACGTCATGATGCGGCAGAAGTCGCAGGTCCTGCCCTGGATATGGCTTGGTCTGTTCGGTCTTGCGCACGGCATACATGAGTGGCTTAATATTGTCCTCCTGACGACCGGAGACAGCTGGCCGGCGAAGACTTTGCTCGTCGCCTTCGTCGTTCTTTCGTATCTGTTCTTGATCGAGTTCGGCCGCGCGGGGCTGGCGGGTTTGCGCGGAAAGGGACCGGGTCTCGGGATATATGGCCTGCTTCTCCTTTTGGCTTCCCTGGGAGGATTGGCTGGGATCAACGGCCTGGATGTCTCGGTGCGCTATTCATTTGGGTTCGTCGGCGGACTTTGGGCGACCAGGGCACTCTGCCTCGCGGGGCGCAAGTCCGACATGCGGTCGGGTCGTTGGCTCTCTATTGCCGGTATTGCCATCTGCCTCTATGCGGTCACCACCGCGCTCAGCGTGCCCGCTGTTTCTTTTCCGCCGGCGTCATGGCTGAACCGCGATGTTTTTTTGCATGCCTTCGGACTTCCTATAGCAATGCTGAGGGGTGCTTTTGCGATCATCGCCGCCTCGTCCCTTTGGGCCTTCTCCAGGATCCCGTCACCCGAGAGGGGTGTAGTTTCAGAGCCAAAACACGTCTTCCGTCCCGTGGCGGCGATGCTGGTGGTGATTGCCGCCGGATGGGTGGTGACCGAGTTTGCCGGCAATGTTGCGCGGGATCAGACACGTAAAGAGGCGGATCTCTATGTCAATTCGCTTTCCATTCAATTTTTGCGAATGCTGGAGGGAGCGCAACACGAGGCCCTCCAGAAGGCTTCTTCTCCTGAAGTGATAAAAGCATTGCAGTCGGAGAGTCCGGGGGATTTGAAGAAGGTTTACCCAATCATGTCGGCATGCAGGAACAGCCGCTTTCTCGATTCCGACCTTCCCTTTTGTTACCTTATTGATCCGGCGGGCAGGACCGTCGCCTCCTGCAACCGCATGAATGCGAGGCTCAATGAGCATGAATCTCCTTTCATACGCGGAATGTTCCGCAATGGGTCAGCGCCGCTGATAGATTCGATATCTGGGGTCAAGGGGTATTATTTCCTCGACAACGATCTGCTTGGGCAGAGTTATTACGTCATAACTCCCGTGAGGGACGAAGAGAGACGCTCTATAGGCTTCATCGTGATCAGAGAACCGCTTGTAGATTTTGAGGCCGCCATCGCAAAGCACCCTTTTTGCTTCCTGCTAGACCCTCACGGGATAGTTTTTCTCTCAAGTCGCAGCGACATGCTCCTGGCGGGCCTCTGGCCTCTCGCTGATCGGACCCGCAAGGATCTCGTAGCTTCCGGCCAGTTCGGCGCAGGGCCTTTCACCGCCCTTCTCCCGGGGGAGGTGAGCGACGGCCAGTATGCCTCGATAAAGGGAGAGCGGGTCCTTGTGACGCGAAGGCATCTCGGCAGCAATAACTGGTCGCTTGTGCTTATGACCCCGATCAAGGAGATAAAGATATACAGGATATTTGCCATATTCGCGACTTTTGTCTTTTCCTGCCTTATCATCGGTTTTTTCGGGGCCCTGCATTTTACGCGCGAGTCTGCGGCGCAGATCGCGCTTTCGGAACGCCGGCATCGGAGTCTAGTCGAAGGCTCTCCGAACTGCGTCATTCTCTTTGACGGTGAGGGCAGGTGTGTGACGGTCAACAGATCAGGGGCCGACCTGCTTGGCCGCCGCGAAGAGGACATGGCCGGCAAAAATATTGGCGAGCTTTGGCCGGAGGCGGGTGGCGGGCTGGACGGTATTGTCGACGATGTCCTGCAGGGGAAAAAGCGGCAATTCGACGCCGGGAACACGCGGCCAGACGGCAGGAGGGTGGAATGGACCGCCGTGCTCAATCCCATCCTCGATCCGGACGGGAGCATCCGGAGCTTTGTCGGAATATTCATGGATGTCACCGAGCGGAAAGAGGCCGAAAAAGAGCTCCGCCGATACCATGAGCACCTTGAAGAGATGGTCAGGGAACGGACCGCGGAGCTGTCTGAGGTGAACGCCCGGCTCGAGCAGGAGATTGTAGAGAGGAAGCTGACCGAAGAGGAACTGAAGAGGCATCGCGAGCATCTTTCGGAATTGGTGAGGGAGCAGACCGCGGACCTGGTCAGCTCCAACGAATTTCTGCAGCTCGAGATCTCGGAGCGAAGACGTGCGGAAGAGGAACTGAAAAGTTTTTCTCAAAGGATCGAGACGATCATCAATTCCTCGAGCGACATTATCCTCATGAAGGACGCGGACCTGCGATTCCTCGTCGTGAATGAGCAGTGCGCGAAATCTTTCGGCGCGCCGATTAGCGATATTATCGGGAAGACCGACTTCGACTTCATGAACGCCGAGGCGGCGCGGGAATGCAGGAGATCGGACGAGGTGGCGCTGCAGGCCGAAGGGCCTCATGCGGCAGAGGAAAGGGCCGGTGACATGTGGCTGCATGTCGTGAAGCAGCGGGTACTCGATGAGGCCGGTAACGTCACCGGACTTGTCGCCGTGATCCGAAATATCACGGACCGAAAGCGTGCAGAAGAGGAACTGAGGAAATACCATGAACAGCTCGAGGAGATGGTGAGGGAACGCACCTCCGAGTTGTCCCTTGCGAATGAGCGCCTGAACAGCATGAACGAGGCCCTGCGTGACAGCGAGGAACGTTTTCGCTCCCTCTTCGATCTTGCTTCCGACTCCATCTTCCTGGTGGACCCCTCAGCAGCAGTCGGTCCCGCCATCGTGGACGCCAATGTGGCCGCGTGCACGATAAACGGATATTCCCGCGAGGAGATGATAGGGAAACCTATTGCCTTTCTGGACGACCCGGGGAGCGCAAGATACCTGCCGTACATCATGAAGCGCATTATGGCAGGGGGCGCGGTTACCTTCGAGGTGAGCCATGTGCGCAAGGACGGGACCGTCTTTCCCGTGGAGGTCTCGGCGCAGCTCATCCACCTGTCCGGAAGACCTTACATTCTTGCGATCGACCGAGACATTACCGAACGGAGACGGATGGAGGACGCACTGAGGGAGGTGAGCCGCCAGCAGGAGGCCATTCTGAATAACATCCCGGACCTTGCCTGGCTGAAGGACAAAGAGAGCAGGTTCATCGCTGCGAACGGTCCGATGGCCGCTGCGTGCGGGGTCGCTTCTTCGGATGAACTAGTCGGCAAAAACGATCTCGACGTATGGCCGAAGGAACTTGCCGAAGGGTATTTGGCGGACGATAGGGAGGTCATGAGCAGCGGAAAACGGAAACGCGTCGAAGAGACGATAGTGGACAAGGAAGGAAACACGCACTGGATCGAGACAATCAAGACCCCTATCTACAACGACGAGGGCGAGGTGATCGGCACGGCCGGCATTGGACGCGACATCACCGGCCGCAAGAAGGTCGAGGAAGAGCTGGAGCGGCACCGCGGGCACCTGGTCGAGATGGTGGAAGAGCGCACGGTGGAACTGAAGACCGCTGTTCAATTGCTCACAAACGAAATCAATGTCCGCAAGGTCGCGGAAGAGACGCTAAAGCGGAGCGAGGCAAAGTTCAGGGAGCTCTCCAGGGAGTTTCATACCCTTCTCGACGCAATGCCGGACACGCTGATCCTGCTTTCACCCGATCTCGAAGTGCTGTGGGCCAACAAGAGCGCCGCATCGGCAATGGGAAAGACCGTGGAGGAGCTGACGGGGCGTCACTGTTATTCACTGTGGTACAATCTCTCGGTCCCCTGCGATGAATGTTATGCGCTCAAGAGCTTCAGGTCAAGGGAGGCCGAACAGTCCCAACTGCTTACCCCCGGGGGCAAGCTGCTTGAGGCGAGGGCCTTTCCCATAAAGGACGAAGAGGGGAGGGTGCCCAGCGTAATCATCCTGCTCTCCGACATCACGGAGAAGACCGCACTCCAGGCGGAAGCAATGCGCGCAAGCCATCTTGCGTCGCTGGGAGAGTTGGCCGCGGGTGTGGCGCATGAAATCAACAACCCTATTAACGGCATAATAAATTATGCGCAGATCCTTGCCAACAAGATCGCTGCCGGCACGAAGGAAAACGATATCGCCGTCAGGATCATCAAAGAGGGCGACCGCATCGCCGGCATCGTCCGCGGTCTTCTC
>JAJYLU010000224.1 GCA_021787505.1 Nitrospirota bacterium
TGAGGCCTTCCTCGCAAACTCAGGACAGAAAGGGCCTCAGATACAGATTCTTCCTCCCGGAACTTACCGCATCAATCCCGTCCTCTTCAACATCAGGAATACACCGGCAGTCAGCATAGACAAAGGCCAGATAGGCCTCGCTACTTCGATGGACGGCGGGCCCATTCCCTTCGGCCGGCTGCTCGCAAAAAGGGTCGAGGGCCATTCCAACTTCGAAAACGGACAGGTCTTTTTGAATAACGGCGGGCAGAGAGGTCCTCAGACCGACATCCTTCTGCCCGGCACATACCGTGTTAATACCGACCTCTTCCACATCGAAATAAAAGACGCGAGCGTTATCCCGGCAGGCAAGGTGGGACTCATTACGGCCCTTGACGGGGAACCCCTTCCCGAACACGAATATGTGGCGAAGCCTGTTACAGGACATAACGACTTTCAGGACGCATCGAAATTCCTGCAGGTGGGCGGCCAGCGCGGTCCCCAGTTCGATGTGCTGAAGCCCGGCACTTATTACATCAATCCCATGCTCTTTAAGGTCGAACTCGATGATGTCGCAGTCGTTGAACGCGGACAGGTGGCGGTGGTGGTCTCTAACGTAGGCGAGGAGCCATTGCAGGTGCGCAAGGCAATTGAAGACATCGCAAAAAAAGAGTGCGCGGTCCCGGGCAGTGAGGCATATAGAGAGATAGAAAAGCGCTATGAGACGGGCATAGAGCGTTACGTAGTTCCGAATGGGTACCGTGGCATCCAGCAGGAGGTGGCGGGCCCAGGCATCTACTATCTTAACCGCCGTGCGTTTCTCGTCTACGTAGTAGACACCACTAACATAACAATCGACTGGGACGATTCCAAGGAGACCCGCTTCGACCCCCTCAAAGTCATATCGCGCGACGGTTTTGCCATAAGCGTATCGGTAAAAGTCGTCATCCGCATAAGGCCGGACCAGGCGCCGTACATGGTCGCCAAGATCGGCTCCATAGAAAATCTGATCCTCCATGTGATCCATCCAATGATCGATTCCAGTTTCCGCAACCAGGCGTCTTCCACCTCGGCAATGAACTTCATGCAGGACCGCCAGGAAGAGCAGCGAAAGGCGGAGGACCGTGCGAAGGCGGAACTCGAAAGATACCACGTGGAATGCGTATCAGTGCTTATCTGCCAGATCAACCTGCCGCAGGAACTGATGGACACGCAGACAAAAAAGATCATCGCGCAGCAGCAGCAGGCTATGTACCAGGACCAGCAAAAGGCCGAGCAGACAAGGATCGCCATGGAAAAGACGCGCTCTGAGGCCGACCAGCAGAAAAATCTCGTCGAGGCCGAGATCGGCGTAAAAATAGCAGAACAGAACAAGGAAAAAGCGATCAGGTTTGCAGAGGGTGAGGCTGAGAGCATCCGGCTCCGGGCCGAGGGTGAGGCAAAGGGTATCAGGGCAAAGGGCGAGGCCGAAGGCGCGAAGATTTTGGCCATCGGCGAATCCACTGCCAAGGCCTACGATCTTCAGAACAAAGCGGTCGGGCAGCAAGGCGTTACAGCCATCGAGATCGCAAAGCAGGTCGCAGCCGGAAACATTAAAGTCACTCCTGATTTCCTTGTTCAGGGAGGTGATAATCTGGGCGGCTTGCTGTCGGCATTCCTGACCAACATCATTGCCGCACCGCCGAAAACGCCCGTTACGATGTCGGAAAATGAAAAAAAGTAGAAGACGATCGGCCGTCCTTGAGCATCAGTTATGCAGGGATGCCAATTCCAAAGGGAATTGAATATAATATTGCTTGCGATGTTCCATAGGGCGACAGCATAGACGAACGGCATGTCCCCTGACATGGATAGTTATAATGGGAACTCTGCCCGGCGTTTTCATCGTCTTTCTCGCACTCAAGTATATCAGTCAATACGCGCGTTAACTGTACCGGCGGGCGCCTGAACCCGCATCGATCGCCTCTCGCACCGCCTTCGCCATCTCAGCCATCCGGTATGGCTTATCAAGAAAACCCATGACCCCGGACTCCCTGAGTTTCTTGGCCTCATCCGCTGCATACCCGCTCGAAATGATGACCTTCACACCCGGGCTTATCTTCTTCAGACGGTTAAATGACTCGACACCGTCGACTTTGGGCATGACCCTGTCCATGACGACGAGTGCGATCTCGCCGACCTGTTCCTTATATATCCTGACCGCTTCGTCGCCGTCTGAGGCTACAAAAACCTTGTAACCGAGTCCCTCGAGAAGAGACTTTCCAAGATCCCTTATCACAACATCATCATCCACCAGCAGGACGCTCTCCGTCCCCCCGGGCAACGGCTCCTTTTCCGAAACGGCCTCAACATCGCCGGCGTTGCCAAGCACTGAAAATGTCGGAAGATACACCTTGAATTCGGTGCCCTTTCCCACCTCGGTTGAAAGATCGATCCAGCCTCCATGCCCCTTCACAATTGAATAGGTCACTGCGAGTCCGAGGCCGGTGCCCTTGCCCTTCGCCTTAGTAGTAAAAAAGGGCTCGAATATCTTGTCCCTTATTTCCTGGGGAATTCCGCTGCCTGTGTCGGACACAGCTACGAATACGTAATTCCCCGGCTTGGGATAAGCATGAAGTTTGCCGTACACCTCATCAATTGAGATCTCCCCGGTCTTAATCTCGATTGTTCCGCCCTTTGGCATCGCGTCCCTTGCGTTCACTACGAGGTTCATGAGAACTTGTGTGATCTGGGCCTGATCGGCGTCAACTTTGCGCAGATTTGAATGTTGAAAGACTTTGATCTCAATACTCTCTTCAACCATGCGCCTAAGCATCTTCATAGAATCATTGATAAGCCCGTTCAGGTCCAACGGACGGCGTGTCGGCGGCACCCTCCTGCCGATCAGGAGTATCTGTTTTGTAAACTCGGACGCCTTGTCGGTGAGTTCCAGGACCCTTCCCACGTATTCCCTGATGCGGGGTTGATCGCTTTCTTCCCGCACAAGCTCGGAATAGCCTATTATTCCCGTAAGTATGTTGTTGAAATCGTGAGCAATACCAGCCGAAAGAGTGCCGATGGCTTCCATTTTCTGGGCGTGGAGAAGGGAAGAACGATACTCGTCCAGCTCTTTGGCGGCGGCAATGTTCCTCTCCTGCAGCTGCTTAGTCATAGAGTTATAACTGGAGGCGAGCATCCCAAGCTCGTCTTTGGTATCAAGCTCTATAACGTGTGAGAGGTCCCCTGCTGTGACCTTCTGCATCCCCTCGGTGAGGAGGGACATGGGCTTCAGCACAAAGCGATCGACAATGAGGTACAGCGGCATCGAGAGCACTGCGATAAAGACGAAGCCGAACGCGGCCATTGTGTAGCCCTGTCGCCTGATGTAGGCGTCGACCGACTGCAGCGAGTATCCGTATTCAATCCTTCCCAGTATTCTTTTGTCCGCAGAATGAACATGACAAGCAGCGGAATAGCACGGTTGCATATTGTGTATAGGCTGGACCATCTCTATATCTTTTTGTCCTTTCAGTTCTTTGACGGCCAACAATCTCTTTTCGGGAAGGGTATTCACGTCGCCCTTCCAGCCGGAGCCGGTCCGAACATTGAATTCGCCTTTTGTGGAGGAAAAACGAACGGCGCCCTCGGCGTCGATAATCCTTATCCAAAGAATATTGTCCATCGTGCCGAGAGACTCGATAGTCTGTCCTATGAACTCCCTGTTATTGGTGAGCATCCCGTAATACAACGCCCTCTCTATGACATCCATCTGTGATTCGGCAAAGTTTATGTTCTTGCCCAATTCCTCCTTCTGGATGTGAAGGATCGAAGGATACCAGAAAAGGACACTTATCCCCATGATGAGCGCCGCGCTGAGAATAAGCAGCTTACTTGCGAGAGAAAGACAAACCAGTTTCTTTTTCATCGAAGCACCTCGTTCGCATCCCTGTCTGCGGATATAAGATATAATCCCCGCAACCCGGAATCCCTTGCATATGGATTTAGCAATTCCTGTGCCATGCCATTTAAGGGACGAAGGAAGAAAAAAATATGATATAATCAGAATAATTTCTATTTGTGATTTGATTCTTTTTAATAATCTCGGATTGGCAATTAACATTAATCCAAGGAGTTACTGAACTTTAGTGAAGTTTCCCTTTATAATTTGGATTCGATGTTTCCTTTAGTATCGTCCCTTACATCGAAACAGATCCAACATGGCGGATTAGCGACATCCTGTCATAATCCGTCATCAAAGAGATAGAATGGCTTTCAACCCGGAGAAACGACTTCGCCTGAGCCTTGCGGTGACAGTACTGATACTGATCGCCGAGGTTGCCGGTGGGCTTTTTAGCAACAGCCTTGCGTTATTAAGCGATGCGGGTCACAACCTGACTGATGCCTTTGCACTCGGGCTAGCATAATTGCTGCAAGGATAAGCAAAAGGCCA
>JAJYLU010000225.1 GCA_021787505.1 Nitrospirota bacterium
CGATTATAGACGCCGGGAAGATCATCGCCATAGGAAGTCCGGCGGAGCTTAAGGCGAACCTTCCGGGCAATGATATTATCTCGCTCACCGTAGCGAATCTTTCTCAGGAGCTTATCGACACCATCGGGAAACTGCCTTTCGTGCATAAGGTGAACGCGGAGGATGATGCCCTGCGGGTTTACGTCGACGGCGGCGCAAAGAACCTGCCCGCGCTGATAGACGAGGTCAGGGCGTCCGGCGGCGCCGTTCTTTCCGCAACGGTCCATGAGCAGTCCCTCGAAGACGTCTTTATACACTATACAGGCAAATCCATACGGGAAGAGGAGGCAAAGAAGGTGAGCTTCCTGGTCGGCGCGGGCATACCTCAGAAATTGGGAAGATGATAAGACTTTTTGCAGTCATCGAAAGGGACCTGAAAAAATTCAAGCGAAACCCGGTCGTGCTCGGGATGAGCATACTTATGCCGCTTATTTATCTTGTGATACTCGGGAATTCCTTTCAGGGAAAACTGACAGGCCTCCCGGTTGTTGTGGTCGATAAGGACACGGGACCGTATGCGAAACGCGTCATGGAGAACCTGCGGGCCATACAGGCAGGTCCGCAAACGTTTTCTCTCCTGAGTGCGGCCGACGAGCGGGATGCGGTAGACGGCGTAAGAGAAGGGAGGTACAAGGCGGCGCTCATTATACCTTCTGATTTCAGTAAAAGGTTTTCTCTCGAGGGGAGACCGGAGGTCGGCCTTTTCCTCGATAACACCGACAGTATCTCTTCCGAGACGATAAGGAACCTATTAAATGCCGCGCTTCTTTCAATACGGTCTGAATATGTGCCGATAAGGGAAAAAACGGATGAAGTGCTCCTCAGGGACATCAATCTCTACGGCAAGGTCGATTACTACCAGTCCCTCGTGCCCGGCGTTGTGATTATGGCGATCTTCCTCGGCACCCTCACTACAGGCGCATTTAATCTCGTGATGGACCGTTTCCTTGGCATTGACGAGAGCTATCTCCTTACCCCTCTTTCGAAATCGCATATCGTAAGCGGTCTTATCATAAGCGGGCTTTCGATAACAACGGCCATTGCAGCTTTGATATTGGTAGTCAGCATCCTGATAACAGGCATCCCTTTCTCAAGGGGGGTGGAGCAATGTCTGCCGCTCTTTGTAGTCGTGGTACTCACCACGCTCTGCCTGCTGAGCCTCATGTTCGTCATTTTGGGAAGGATCGGGCATCCGAGGATCGTGGGGGTATTGAGCGGGTTTCTTAACGTCATCCTCTTCTTCCCGAGCGGCGCAGTCTACCCGATCGCGAGCTTTCCCGGATGGCTCAAGTCTTTCTCCAGGGTAAACCCGGAGGCATACGCTGTTGATGCCCTTAAGGCGATCCTTTTCAAGAATGCCGGCATATCGAGTATCTACGGCGACATCGGCTTTCTTGCGCTCTTTACGGCTCTGATGATGACCATCTCGATACTCGCCTTTAAGCGGACACTGTGACCCGCTGCTTCCCGACCCGTTGTAACTTCTTTTCCGGTTGGATCGTCTACTCTTTATAAGAGGATGATGTGAAGGCCAAGGCAAGTGCAAACATCGACCGTCTCCTGTTAGAATATGGAGTATATTTCGAAAAGTGCTAATGATACTGAAATGGGAGAGAGATGAGTGCACCCGAAGAGGCGCCGCCGGATGAGCGCCTCGTCAGAGAAGCTATTTCAGGCAGCGACGAGGCGTTCACCGAACTGGTGCGCAGACATAAGAGGAAGGTCTTCAACATTGTCGCCAAGTTTGTCAGAAGCGGTTACGAACTCGATGACGTCTGTCAGGAGATATTCGTTAAGGTGTACCAGAATCTGAATAAGTACCGGGCCGACGCGCCGTTTGAGCATTGGGTGTCGAAGATAGCAGTCAACGCCTGTTACGACGCCCTTCGAAGGCAACGCCGCAGGGAGGTCGAAGTGCCTCTGGAGGATGTCGAGTATGCGCTTGCGGACCCTGCAAACGGGGAGATACAGGGCGATGAGGCGTGGAAGATATTGAGACATGCCATGGCCGGGCTCCGTCCGGAAGACAGGCTGGTGATCACCCTGCTCAACCTGGAGGAGAAATCAATACGGGAGATCTCGGAGCTGACCGGCTGGGGCGAGTCGAAGGTGAAGGTGCGCGCCTTCAGGGCGCGGAAGGAACTCAAGAGAATTCTGGAGGACAACGGTGGGAAAAGATCCGAAAGATGAGGGGCTTGACAGGCTCTTTGCCGCCGCCCGCAAGGCCGGTTTTTACAAGCCCGGTGCGGAATACGGCTTTGAAGCCCGGGTAGCGGCAAAGGTCCGGACTAAGCGCGAAGGACGTCCCCCTTTCTTCCTTTGGGCCTGGAGGCTTATCCCTGTCTTCGTCTCCATAGTCATTGTCCTTGGAATCTGGATTTATACGTCTCAGCGGAGCCAGCGGATCGATTTGAGCGCTGTATCCAGCATCGGCAGCGAAGAGACCATGCTTACGGCCTTCCTGACAGGTGAATGAATGAAGAAATGGAAAGCCATAGTGAGCGTCATAATAGTGTTCCTCCTCGGCGCTGCGGCGGGAGGGCTCGTGACTCAGAAGGTCTACCAGCAAAGGATGGGAAATTTCTTCAGGAACGAGCCGAAGATGATGAGGGAATTCATTGTGATGAGACTTGGCCGTGAGCTTCACCTCGACCCGGCGCAGATGGAACAGTTGAGAACAATAGTAAGGGAAACTCATGCGCAGATCAGGGATGTGCGGAGACAGTTCAGGCCCCAGATCGAGGAGATATTGGAGCACTCCCAGGAGAGGATCAGGGCCATCCTGCGACCCGACCAGCGTGAAACCTACGAAAGGATAATTGCCGAACGCAGGAATAGAAGGATGGGCCGCGAGAACAATCAATAGAAGACAAGGGACGCGCTGGCCCGGCTTGTGGTAATATAAAATCCTGTTCTTGTTTTTGATTTTGTCGGGTCCCGGAAGGGGCAAATAAGTTTAAACGGAGGTTGCTTATGCAAAGGCTTGCAGGTCAATGGCTGAAGGTTTCTACAGCCTTTTTTGCCATAATTTCAGCCCTTCTTCTCGGAGGCTGCGGGGGCAAGGCAGATCCCACATTCAATATTTCGGGCAGTTGGTACGTATTCTATACGACGGACGGGACGCAGGGGATACAGAGTTTTAGTTCCAGTCCTTTTTCCTTCACTCAGACAGACAACGACCTTACCGGAGCGGTTCCGACTTCGGGAGAGTCGCTCACAGGCTCTGTGAGCGGTCTCGATATCTCTTTTTCGTTTACGTTGAATAAAGACACATATAGATACGACTACAACGGGAAAGTGAGCTCCGACGGCACCACTATGTCCGGCACCTGGTCGAACAGCCACGGCGCGAAAGGGTCGTGGAACGCGATAATTAAGCTTACTCCGTATGGAAGCATTCAGGGCAACTGGAGCCTTTCGGCGCCCGTCGAGGGAGTGCAGGGTTTTACATTTGTCCAATCGACAAGCGATACAAACTACCTCGCGGGATCGTTGACCACGCCGCAGGCAGGTCCGATTACGGGCGTTGTCAGCAATCCGGACATTCTGTTCTTCTGGACCGGCAGCGACGGAACAACTTTATATACCTTCAGCGGGACTCTGACGAGTAAGAATAACGGCGTGGCCGACGTTATGTCCGGCACCTGGACGGCCACTAACGGACAGGCGGGGTCCTGGAGTGCGACAAGATCGGGGGATATTGCAGGCGCTTCGGTCAACATAGACACCGGCAGCTGGTACATGTTCTATACAATGACCGGAAAGACCACAGCGCAGAATAATTCCCTCTTTTCTTTCTCGCAATCAAACAACAACTTAACGGGAACGGTGCCTACAACGGGAGAGTCTCTCACCGGTTTTCTGAGCGGTTCCGACGTTTCTTTTTCATGGACCTCAGGCGCAACAAGCACAAACAGCGGCGTGAAATACGTATACGGCGGTAATGTGAGCTCTGACGGCACGGTGATGTCCGGCATCTGGACGGACAGCAGCGGCGATAGTGGAATATGGAGCTCGATAAAGCAGCTTCCAGTTTTGGCGAGCGTCAGCGGCAGCTGGAACCTGTCAACGCCTGTCGAGGGAGTACAGGGCTTTACATTCGCTCAATCCTCAACTGACGAGCATGACCTCACAGGGTCACTGACAAACGCGCAGGTTGGTCCTGTTGTTGGCGCTGTCGGCAACCCGTTCATTATATTCTTCTGGACGGGGACCGATGGAACAACGATATATTCTTTTATGGGAACAATAGACTCCGGGACAATAAACAGCGGTGCGGCCACTGTTATGTCCGGCACATGGACTGCCACCAACGGACAGTCGGGCTCCTGGAGCGCTGCAAGGAGTTGAAGGAATTGGGC
>JAJYLU010000226.1 GCA_021787505.1 Nitrospirota bacterium
ACGGGCTCAAAGTCCTGATCGCCGAAGACCATAAGGCGCCGACTGCAACGTTTCAGATATGGTACCGGGTTGGGTCTGTGGACGAAAAGATCGGGAAGACCGGGTTGAGCCATCTGCTGGAGCATATGATGTTCAAAGGCACCGCCAAGTACGGGCCGAAGACATTCTCCCAGGCGATCCAGAGGGCCGGGGGAATGGACAACGCCTTTACCAGCCGTGAATATACCGGATATTTTGAGCTGCTTGCCTCAGACCGCATAGGGCTTCCAATCGAGTTGGAGGCCGACAGGATGCGCAATCTCATCCTCACCCCGGAGGCGGTCCTCTCGGAGCGGGACGTCGTGATGGAAGAAAGAAGGATGCGTTATGAAGACGACCCGCAGAACCTTCTTCACGAGGAGGTGCTCGCGACGGCCTACAAGGACCACCCCTACCGCTGGCCGGTGATCGGCTGGATGTCCGATCTGAAGAGCCTGGACCCCGGTGACCTGATCGCGCATTACAAGACCTATTATGCGCCGAATAACGCTGTCATCATCGTCGTGGGGGATGTCGATTCCGCACAGGTGCTTGCCAGAATAAAGGAGAGCTTCGGCAAGATTCCTAGAGGCCCGGAGATAAAGGAGGCCCACGCCCGGGAAGACGCGCAGTACGGCGAAAAAAGGGTGTATGTGAAGAAAGAGGCTGAACTGCCGTATCTTCTGCTCGTCTACAAGGTGCCTGACATCAAGGACCGGGACGGTTATGCGCTGGACGTGCTCGCCGGCGTGCTGTCGGGCGGCAAGAGTTCGCGGCTCTATAATTCTCTCGTCTATGAGAAGCAGATCGCCTTGTCCGCATGGGCCAGCTACGAAGGCCTGTACAGGGACCCCTTTCTTTTTTATGCGGCCGCCACCGCCTCCCGCGGCAAGAAGATCGAAGACCTCGAAAAGGCGCTTCTGGACGAACTCGAAAAGATAAAGAAGGATCCGCCTTCTGAGCGCGAGGTGCAGAAGGCCAAAAATCAGATCGAGGCCTCGTTCATCATGGAACAGGATTCCATTTATATGCAGGCAAGGACAATAGGGTCCTTCGAAATGATAGGGGGATGGAGGCTTATCGACAAGTATCTCGAAGGAATCAGAAAGGTGACACCAGGGGACGTGCAGCGTGTTGCCGCCAAATATCTTGTGGCCGACAGGAAGACCACGGGCATCCTCATTCCTGAGGGCGAAGGGAAGAAGTGATGGCGAGGCAATACGCGCCGCTGACGCCGCCCAAATGCCGTCCTTACGCAGTTGATGGTGGGTTTTTAGAAAGGGAGGAGAATTGACCAAGCGCATCGTCCTGATCTTCGTCTTCTTATTGCTGCTGATTCCCCTGCTGGCCTTTGCAGCCGACACCGCGGAGCGTGAGGTACTTCCCAACGGGATGGTCCTTCTTCACGCCGAGAGGACAGGCCTTCCGATCGTTAAGGTGGTGCTCGCGATAAAGGCGGGCAGCGTTGCCGAACCGCCCGGGAAGGCGGGCCTTGCGAACCTGACCGCCGACCTCCTCAACGAGGGCACGGCTACGCGCTCGTCAAAGGACATCAGCGATGCTATCGAGTTTGTCGGAGGCTCCCTGAATACATCAGGCGGCGCCGATTATGTCACGGTGACCCTCTCCGTGCTCAAAAAGGACGTGGCGCTCGGCTTCGACCTGCTCTCGGACATCGTTCTGCACCCGGCGTTCAGCGAAGAAGAGATACAGAGAAGAAAGACGGTGATAAAAAGCTCCATCTTTCAGCAGAAGGAGGAGCCGGGAACGGTCGCTTCGAAAGCCTTTTTGAAGGCGGTCTTCGGCGACCATCCGTACGGTATTCCGGTGGAGGGGACTGAAGAATCGCTTGACGCTATCACCAGGCAGGACATTGTTGATTTTCACAAGACCTACTATGTACCCGGGAACGGGATCATGGCGGTTGCGGGTGATATCGATCGCAAGGAACTCCATGCCCTCCTCGACAGATTCTTCAGCGGATGGAAGGGTAGAGGAGTTGCCGCCAGACCCCTCCCTGTCCTCAAGAAAGGAGACGGGCCGCGGGTCATCAAAATACAGAGAGACATCACGCAGGCAAACGTGATCCTCGGGCACCTGGGCATCTCGAGAGGGGACCCTGATTATTATGCCGTGTCGGTCATGAATTATATCCTCGGCGGCGGAGGGTTCGCCTCGCGGCTGATGGACAACATCCGGGACAACAAGGGGCTTTCCTATGACGTGCACAGCTTTTTTTCAACGAATAAATTCGGCGGCTTTTTCGAGGCGGGGCTCCAGACGAAGAACGGATCGGCGAATGCCGCCATAGGAGAGATATTGAAGGAGATGCAGAGGATACGCACGGAGCCGGTGAGCGACAAGGAATTGAATGACGCCAGGGCCTATCTTACCGGCAGTTTCCCTCTCCGGATCGACTCCAACAGCAAGATAGCCGGGTTTCTGGTTGCGGTGGAATACTACCGCCTCGGGCTCGACTATGTCGACAAGTATAAGACATTCATCGATGCGGTGACAAAGGACGACGTGCTGCGGGTGGCGAAGAAGTATCTCGACCCGAAGGACTATGTCCTCGTCGTAGTAGGGGACCTGGAAAAGGCGTCCCTCAGGTACTGAGATTTACCGCGACCGTCTGCGGTCCATGATATAGAGACTTTTCGCGAAGGTCTTCGCGTACTGCTTCAGTTCCGTTACCTTGAGCGCGACCTCTTTCGGCTCACGTATCAGGGTGCGGTCCGTATTGACGACCGCTATCGAGATCGTCATGATACCGAATATCGCCGGGTTGTCATTCCTGTCGACTGACACGATAAATCCCTTCTTCACGTCCTCGGGGTCATAAAAATTTACTATCCCCCTGTCGAATTCTTCGATGATCTTGTTGCAGATCGCATGGACCCTTTCGGGCAAGCAGATGAAGACAAAGTCGTCCCCGCCGATATGCCCGAGAAAATCATCGGAAGTCGCAAGGTCCGCCCTGATTTTTGACAAGACCTCCGCAAGCCACTTGATGACATCGCTTCCCCTGGCATATCCGTAGCGGTCGTTGAAGGCCTTGAAATTGTCGAGGTCGACTAGACAGAAAGAGAATTTCTCGGTGTCGTTCAGGCGGGTCAGAAGCTCCTTCTCGATCGCGAGGTTCCCGGGCAGCTTTGTGAGTGGGTTTGCATCGAGGTTGGTCACCTCGAGCTCTTTCAGCCTCACCGACATCTCCTTGAAGGAGATCGCGAGGTCCGCAAGTTCATCGGCGCCCTGTATATCCGGGATGTTGTCGAAATTGCCGCTGCGGATCGAGTGGGTGGCGGCCTTCAATCTCGTGATGGCCGTGGTCACGTGGCTGGTGAGCAGCGAGGCGAAGAGAATGCCGAAGACGAAAGAAACTGCGCTGAGGATGATGGTGACCATCAGGACCCTTTCGCCCAGAATGCCTGACCGGCTTATCCGCCTGTTCTGCAGGGCCTTGTTCCTGATGTCGATATCCTTGAGGGAAGAGAGTATTTTGTTGAAGCTGGCCTTAAGAGCGGTCGAAGATATCCCGGCCGCCTCCTTACTGTCTCCGGATTTGATAAGGGACACTTCTTTGGTGAACAACTGGTTGTAATTGTCGTGGTACGCTACGATACTTTCAAGTGAGTTTTTCAGGGTGGGCTGCGCAGAGCCGATGTCTGACAGGAGCGATTTGAAGTCCCTGGACCTGTTCCAGAATTGGTTCTCAGAATCGGCCTGTCCGAACGTAAGAAACCGCTGTTCATAGAGGTCCTGGGCCTGTATGCAGTCAGTCAGTTTGACGATCTTCTCCCCGACCGCCATGTCGGTAAAGATGATCTCGGACGTGACCTGGTTCAGTTCCATGAGACCCCAGATGGCATAGGTCCCTACGACCAGGGTGAATATCACCATCAGGATGTAGCCGTAAAAAATCTGTTGTCGCAGCGTAAGTCTCATCTCTATCCGCCCGCTTTTCCCTCTGTTTCAGAATACGCCGTGTTCGGCGTATCCCACTGATTCTATGGCATCTCCCGGTGAATTGCAAGTGCCTTTTCCCGCTGTACCACTGTATTGTCCCCCTTGCGGCCGGGCGATCTGGTCCCAGGCAGGTCCCATGCCGTCCTCGCGCGGACGATACTGCGCCGGGGCCGGAGGGGCTTTCCCATATCTGTTCAGGTCCCACAAAACTGTTGCCCAAGAAACCCTTGTGGGGCTATACTTTAAAAGCGCCTTCATTCTCAGAGATCTTTCCAGGGAGCGGATAATGCCTTTTTTTGGCGAAGTTTTTTCGAGCGAGATCATCAAAAAACCCGTGCTTGACCCGAAGGGGGAGGACCTCGGAAGGGTTAAGGACATGGTTATGAGCAATGGCGAC
>JAJYLU010000227.1 GCA_021787505.1 Nitrospirota bacterium
AGCGCCACGACATTTCCGGCATTGACCGCGGGTATACCGAAGCGGAATGCCTGCCAGAAGGGGAAGTTCCAGGGCATGACGGCGAGCACGATGACTAGTGGCTGAAACATGACATAGCTTTTCTTCGCTTCGGTTCTCACCTCTTCGGGCTCCAGAAATTTTCCACCGTTTTCGGCGTAATAGTCACAGAGCCACGCGCATTTCTCGATCTCCGATACCGATTCCCTGATGGGTTTTCCCATCTCGCGGGTCATGATCTCTGCGTACCTGCGCTTTTCCTCCCTGAGGTGATCACCCAGCCTCCTGATATAGTCGGCCCGTTCGGAAATCGACAGGTCCCTCCATGTAGAAAAGGCCCCGCGGGACCTGCTGATTTCCCCGTCGATCTCATCGGATGTCAAGAGGTCGAACTCTTTCATCACCTCTTCGGTGTAAGGATTAATGGATTGGATCTTCATCTGCTCCCTCCTACAACTACCTCAGAGCGCACGCCGGCTTCTTTTTTCATTATATCCCATAAACAGGAAAGTTCATCTTCTGGAAACTGCAAAAGGCGACATGACCGCGATTCCAAATGCCCGATCCGGCTGAAAGGCGGGGCGTGAAGGCTATTTCCGATCTCCCCCGGCGGAGAGAACCCCGTCCCTGATCACCAGGAGGGTGTCCGCAAGTCTATTTGCCTGGCTTTGATCATGCGTGGTCATGATGACGGTCGGCCCATTCTCCTTTTTCATCGCCAGGATGATCTCTTCGATGATCAGGGAATTCTTCTGGTCGACGGAGGCGGTAGGCTCATCGAGGAACAGTATCTCGGGCTCGATCACGAGCGCCCGTGCGATGCCGAGACGCTGTGTCTCCCCGCTCGATAATGTCAGGCCGTTCTGGTCTTTCTTGTGACTTAGCCTCACAAACTCGAGGGCCCTGTTCACCTTCTCTTCTGCTTCTCTTCCATGAATTCCTCTTATCTTCAGCCCGTAGGCGATATTCCTGAAAACCGTCGCATTAAAAACCCCGACTTTCGGAAGCACGAGGGTGATCCTGCGCCTCAGCTGAAGGTCGGCAGGCACCGGATTGTCGTCCGAGAAAAAAATTACCGTCCCGCTGTCGGGCGGTTCAATAAGGGAAGAAATTCTAAGAAAGGTGGATTTGCCGCAGCCATTGGGGCCGGTCAGGATGTAGACACCCGGCTTTTTGAACGAGAAAGAGCAGTTCCTGAGTATCGGGTCCCCGTTGTACTTCTTCGTGATGTTCGATACCTCGATCCCAAGTCTCATCTGTTCACCCCCGCAACGCCGCGTTTTTGGATGAAATAGAGTGCCAGGTTTATCAGGAGGGAAATCGTGAGAAGAATAATGCCGAGTGCCAGCGCAAGTTCGAAGTTGCCCTTGTCCGTTTCCATTGCAATGGTGGTGGTCATGACCCTCGTGAAGCCTGCAATATTACCGCCGACTATCAGGATCGCTCCGACTTCCGCCATCACCCTTCCCAGGCCGGCGATAACCGCAGATATAATCCCGTAGCGGGCCTCTCTGATGATCGCTAATGAGATCTGAAGCGGCGTCGCGCCGAGCGTCATCGAGGCCTGTCTGATGATCGGATCGACGCTCACGATCGCGGAATGGCTGAGAGAGGCCACAATCGGAAACGCAAGTATCGTCTGCGCGATGATCATCGCAGTCGGCGTATATAGAAGGGCGAGGAACCCCAGCGGGCCGCTCCTGGACAAAAGCAGATAGATGAAGAGACCGACAGCCACGGGCGGCAGACCCATGAACGTGTTGAGCATGCTGATTATCGCGCCTCTCAGCGGGAATCTCTTGAATCCCAGCAGCGCGCTCACCGGGAGCCCAATTATTGTGGCGGCAATCAATGCGGTCCCCGACACCTCGATCGAGAGGAAGATGATTTCCCGCAATTCCCTGTCGAGATTCAGGATAAGGGAAAGCGCTTTGGAAAAACTCTCTATGATCGAATCCATAATATGAAGAAGGCGGCAGAGGCATCGTGCCCCTGCCGCCGCTCCGGTCCTTCAGTCTTACTTGGCGTTAGGGATAAACAGAGCGTTTCCGTTTTTGTCTTTATAAGACCCAATAACCTGCTGCCCCTCTTTCGATATCAGCCAATCGATGAATGCCTTCGCCTCTTTGTATTTTACATGTTTGTATTTTGCGGGGTTTACCGCCATCACGCCGTATTGATTGAACAGGATCGGGTCTCCCTCGAGGACGATCTCCATCTCGAGCCTGTCCTTGTCCTTTGTGGCCAGCCACGTCCCCCTGTCCGTAAGGGTATAGGCCCGCTTCTCGTTGGCTATCCTCTGGGTCTTCTCCATACCCTGGCCGACCTCGAGGTACCACTTCTGTCCCTTGGGGTCTATGCCGAGCTTTTTCCATATAGCAAGCTCCTTGGTGTTCGTCCCCGACTTGTCACCCCTCGATACAAACAGGCCGACCTCCGATATCTTTTTGAATGCATCGGCAGCGGACTTCATACCCTTTATCTTTGCCGGATCGTTCGTAGGGCCGATGATAACAAAGTCGTTATACATGACATCATGGCGGTCGACGAAGTAGCCTTCTGCTACAGCCTTCAGCTCCTGCTCCTTCGCATGGACGAAGGCAACGTCTGCATCGCCCCTCTTGCCCATTTCGATCGCAGCGCCTGTTCCACGTGCGACCACCTTCACTATTATCCCGGTCTTCTTTTCGAAAATCGGCAAGATATAGCCGTAGAGGCCAGAGTTCTCGGTGCTCGTGGTGGACGAACAGATGATCTCGGCAGCCGAAGCGGCCGCGGTGCCGAACACAAAGACAGATAATGCCAATGCCAAAAGAATACTGCAGATTCTTCTCATATCTCCTCCTTATTCATATTGCTGCGCGCAGGCAGCTCGTGATGTAATCTTCCGTTTTCTAATCTCTGATAACCGATGGGACCGCATCAGGGGAAAAAAGGCGGGAGCCGTGCTTCACGTAGGCGGCGATGATGCGCTGCCCCTCCGGTGAAGTGACGAAGGCGATGAACTCCATCGCCTCCCTGTAACGGGCAGCAGGAAACTTGTCCGGATTCACGGCGATCACACTATACTGGTTCTTGAGAAGCGGATCGTCCTGAAACAACGTTCTCAGGCTGACCTTCTTCTCATAGTTAAGGTATGTCCCCTTATCGCAAAGGGTGTATGCGTTCTTTTCATCGGCGACAAGGAGCGTGTCACCCATCTTGCCGCCCGTCTCGAAATACCATCCCTTCCCCTTGGGGTTGATCCCGGCATCATCCCAGATATCGAGTTCCCGGATGTTGGTCCCGGAATCGTCGCCGCGGGAGACAAAAGCGGAGTCGCTTTCAGCGATCAGTTCGAAGGCATCGGCCGCCTTTTTCACTTCCCTGATGCCGGCAGGGTCTTTCTTCGGGCCGAGGACAACAAACACGTTATGCATGACGATTCTCCGGTTGACGCCATATCCCTCGGCCACGAATTTTTCCTCCCGGAAGGGGTCATGCACGAAGAGCATGTCTGCCTCCCCCTTTTTTGCCAGACGCAAGGCCCTACCGGTCCCTACCGCAACCACCTCGACCTTTACATCGTATTTCGAAGACTTCTCATAGGCCGGGATGAGCACGTCGAACAGTCCTGAGTTTTGCGTACTGGTCGTCGAGGCGATTACCATTTTTGTCTTGCCCTTCGCCATGCTTTCAAAATAAGATTTCTCAACTGAGAAGTCAAATACATTTTCTTCATCCGCAGCATGAATAATTTGCATGGTACTTCAGTACTCCGCAGGGCCGATTGACGCTGCTTCGTCCGTCTCTATAGAATAAGCCTATGGAAGACCATCGTTTAAAGGCATTCTGTCTTGTCTTCGAGATGAAGAGCTTTTCTAAGGCCGCTGCTGCAAAGCTGATGTCCCAGTCGGCAATGAGCCATCTCATAAAAAACCTCGAGGAGGAGCTCGGGGTAAGGCTCCTGACGAGACAGGGCAAAACGGTTACCCCCACTTCTATGGGGAGACTTTTTTATGAGCATGCCCGCAGGATACTCGACCAGTATGGAAAGCTCGATAATGCGCTGAACACCGCGGCAGGCCTGATCAAGGGGCCGCTTCATCTGGGGGCAGGCGCCACGGTGTCCTCCTACCTGCTGCCCCAGGTCTTCTACAGCTTTTCGAGGGAATATCCGGAGATCCGGATAGAACTCTCCGTTTCGAGTGAGGACCGGATCGTCAGCGACCTCCTCGAGGGCATGGTCGAGTTCGGCATCATCCAGGGAAGCATAAAGAACCCTATGATCATCGCGCAGGAGATCGCCGATGATGAAATAGTCATCATCGCTTCCGAAGACAATCCTCTCGCAAGAAAGAAGACG
>JAJYLU010000228.1 GCA_021787505.1 Nitrospirota bacterium
GCGACGCTCGGGATGTTGTCGTACTTTATTCTGGAGTGAACGAATGAATCTTGCTATCGCGGCACAGATAATTAGTTTCCTTGCGGCGCTCGTGCTCCTGAGCGCCTTCGGCATGCTGGTGCAGCGGAGGATGTACGGCCTCATCCACCTCTTCGCATGGCAGGGGCTCTTCCTTTCCATCAGTACCGCCGTGGTCGGTTTTGTCGCCGGTAAACACCACCTTTACATCTCCTCAGTCCTGACGCTTTCCCTCAAGGTGGTCCTGCTGCCCTATATACTGCATGTCCTGATCCAGCGCCTCAAGATCCAGAAAGAAGTCGAGACGGTGGTAAACGTGCCGATGACGATGCTGATCGGCATCGCGCTTGTAATCTTCTCGTATCACCTCACCGCGCCTGTGAGGGAGATTTCTACCCTCGTTACCCGTTCCGTCCTTGCAATTGCGCTTGCGACGGTCATGATCGGGCTTCTGATGATGATCACGAGAAGGCACGCTGTCACCCAGATTATCGGGTTTCTGGCGATGGAGAACGGGCTCTTCTTCGCCGCCACCAGCGCCACATACGGCATGCCTCTGGTCGTGGAACTCGGCGTCGCTCTCGACGTGCTGATTGCGGCTTTCATCTTCGGGATATTCTTCTTTCATATCCACACCACCTTCGACAGCCTTGATGTGGAACAGATGGCAAGACTGAAGGAGGGCGACTGAATGATGCTGCTGATCCTGCTGGGTGTTCCCCTTTTCGCGGCAGTCGTTCTGGCCTTTGTCGGCGACAGGAAGTATGCGGCCGAGATCAATATCCTCGGCTCGGCGCTGAATTTTGCCGCAGGGCTGGGGCTTGCCTTTCAGGTCTATTTAGAGGGCCCGTCTCTTGCGGCCGGAAAGTTTTTTTTCGTCGACGCCTTCAACGTCTATCTCGCGGTGCTCACTTCTTTCGTGTCGATGACTACGGCCGTCTTCAGCAGGAGGTATATGCGAAGGGAGAGGGAGCACGGCCGCGTCGGACATATGGGGATGCGGTTCTACCACGCGATGTTTCAGGTCTTCATCTTCGCGATGCTTCTCTGTCTTTTGACGAACAACGTCGGCGTCCTATGGATAGCGATGGAGCTGGCAACGCTGTCCACCGTGCTTCTCGTCTCACTCTACCGCACGCCGACTGCGATCGAGGCGGCATGGAAATACTTCATCCTCTGCGGCGTCGGCATCGCCCAGGCGCTGTTCGGCACGGTGCTCCTGTATTTCGCCGCCGAGAAGGTGCTGGGTGAAGGAGGTGATGCGCTCCTCTGGACGAACCTCAGCCTGGTGAGCGACAAGCTGGAACCGACCGTTCTCTCGCTCGCCTTCGTCTTCCTGATGGTCGGCTACGGCACCAAGGTCGGTCTTGTGCCGCTGCACAACTGGCTCCCCGATGCGCACAGTGAAGGCCCCACGCCGATATCTGCCGTGCTTTCCGGACTGCTGCTGAACGTGGCCCTCTACGCGCTGGTGCGCTGTAAGGTGCTGGTGGACGGCTCCACCGGTACGCATCATGCGGGAGATATCATGATGGGGTTCGGGCTCCTTTCGATCCTGGTTGCGGCATTCTCGCTCCTCAGGCAGAAGGACATCAAACGAATGTTCTCATACTCGTCGATCGAGCATATGGGGATCGCCACCTTCGCCTTCGGACTCGGTGGTCCGATCGCCACCTTCGGCGGCCTTCTCCATATGCTCGTCCACAGCCTTGCAAAATCCTCCATATTCTTCACCGTGGGGCATGCGTCCCAGATGCACCGGACGCAGGAGATGGACAGGATAAAGGGGCTGATCAGAGGCAACCCGCTCGTAGGCTGGGGGCTCATGTTCGGTGTCATGGCGATCGTCGGAATGCCGCCCTTCGGCGTCTTCACGAGCGAGTTCCTGATCCTCACGGCAACGATGAAAGACGCGCCGCTTCTGACGCCCTTTCTCCTTCTCGGGCTCGCGGTCGCGTTTGCTGCGCTCTTCAGAAAGGTCCAGCCTATGGTCTCGGGGGACGTGCCTTCGTACCAGAAGCCGATGACCGTCGCCAACCTGCCGGTCCTGTTGCATATGGCCCTCGTCCTTATCATAGGAGTATATATGCCTCATTTCCTGAACCAGTGGTTCCATACCGCAGTGGAGTTGCTGAAATGAGCATACTGAAAGACGCGATCATCTCTCAGCTCGGCGCGGACGTGACGTTTGTCGAAGGGTATCAGCACCCGGCGCGGACCGTGTTCTGCATTGTCCCGCAGGAGAAGTTTGTCGACGCGGGAAAGGCGATGAAAAAGGCATATGCGTTGCTCGCGGCTGAATGGGCGACCGACGAAACGACTTTCGGGAGGGGATACGGGATATTCGCCTGTTACCGCTGGGGCTACGAATACCTTATCGTAAAAACCGAGACTACGGCCGATGACCCTGTTTTCCCGAGTCTGACGAAGCAGTTCTTGCCCGCCTGGCGCTTCGAGAGGCAGATACAGAGCCTTATGGGCGTCACTCCGCTCAACCATCCTGACACGAGACCGTGGATCAAGTTCGAGGACTGGCCGGAAGACGCCTGGCCGCTCAGAAAATCGTTCGATGCATCGAAGCCGATGCCGAGGGTCGAAGGGGAATACAAATGGATTAAGGCAGAGGGCGAGGGTGTCTACGAGATCCCGGTCGGGCCTGTCCACGCAGGCATAATCGAACCCGGACACTTCCGGTTCCAGGCGGTGGGGGAAGACGTCCTGAACCTCGAGGAGAGGCTGGGGTATGTGCATAAGGGAATAGAGAAGATGTTCGAGTCGCTTTCCTGGGACGAGGGGTATCGGCTTGCGGGCCGGGTATCCGGCGACACCACTGTCGCGCATAGTCTCGGTTACTGCATGGCGCTCGAATCCATGGCAGGATGTAATCCTCCGGAAAGGGCCCACTGGCTGAGGGCGCTCTTCCTCGAGAGGGAGCGCATCGCGAACCATCTGGGCGATATCGGTGCGATATGCAATGATGCAGCCTTCGCTTTCATGCTCTATCAGATGATGCGGCTGCGCACGAATCATGCGCTCTTCGGCCACCGGTTTATCATGGACAGGGTGGTACCCGGAGGCGTTGCGGTCGATATCGACACCGCCGGCCGTGAAGTGATACTGGCCGAACTCGACCGGCTTTCGAAGGATTTCGAGAGGCTGGTAGTCATTTACGAAGAGAACCCTTCTCTTGAGGACAGGGTAAGGAACACAGGGATGCTCAAACCGAAGAGGGCGAGGGAGATATGCGCGGTGGGGATAGTGGCGAGGGCGAGCGGCCTGAACCTCGACTGCCGTATATTCAACCCCTTTCCCCCGTATGACCAGTACGACCGGCTTGAACTCGGGGTGCCGGTGATGATCACCGGCGATGTCCATGCAAGGACGTGGGTCAGGATACAGGAGGTGCGGGAGTCGCTAAGGATAATCCGTTGGATACTCGATAATATGCCCGGCGGGCCGATATCCGTCCCTCTCGAAACACCCTCTCCCGGCAAGGCCGGTTTTGCAGCGGTCGAGGGCTGGCGCGGCGAGATAATCTACTGGCTCCAGTCGGGCCCCGGGGGCGAGGTTAATCGCTGTATGGTCAGGGACCCCTCCAGCGTCAACTGGCTCGGGCTCGAGCGGGCGATCCACGGCAACATCGTGCCGGACTTCCCGCTTTGCAACAAGAGCTTCAATCAATCGTATTCGGGGCATGACTTATGATTAGAATACTCCGCCAGATATTCCGCACAGGCATCGTGACCGAGCCTCTGCCCGATCAGCTGACAAGAGAGATCGAGGCAGTCGGACTCAAACTCGAAGCGGCGGTCAGGGAAAGGTTCAGGAGGAGCATCACGATCCGGCAGGTCGACGCGGGCTCGTGCAATGGCTGCGAGCTGGAGATCCACGCTATCAATAACCCGATCTACAACTGCGAAAAATACGGTATTCACTTTACCGCATCGCCGCGTTTTGCAGACCTTCTTCTTGTTACCGGGCCGGTCACCAGGAACATGGAGATCGCCCTCAGGAGGACATACGTCTCCACTCCTTCCCCGAAGTTCGTGGTCGCAGTCGGGGATTGCGCATGCACGGGCGGTATATTCGGTGAGACGTATGCATCCCTGGGAGGGGTCGACAAGGTGATACCGGTCGACGCCCGCATTCCAGGATGCCCGCCGACTCCCTTGCAGCTCATGCAGGGGCTGACGCGCCTGTTGGACGAGGAGGAAAATAAGAAAAAGTAATTAATCCTTAACACTGACTGCCGACAGGAATAGACGCCGCAAAAACTTTATAATGGCGAAGGGATTCTATCTTTAATCATGCAAGCGATGGAATTCACTTCTGGTGAAGTCCGG
>JAJYLU010000229.1 GCA_021787505.1 Nitrospirota bacterium
GAGGGCGCGCGAGGTCTCTGGCCTCGAAAACGCAGGAAAAGCGAGCCTGAAAAGGCTTGAGATCGCGCTGAGGGACCCTGATTCGTGCAGGGACAGACTGCAGGATATCCGGACGCTCGTTTCCCGTTATCCGGGCGACTGTCAGCTCTATCTGCGCATCAGCCTCAACCGCTCCCAGACGCTGATCGCTACGGGGATCAACCTGAACCCGGACAATGTGCTGATCAGCGCGCTTGAAGATATGGTTGGAAGAGGGGCGGTGAGCGTCTCGTGATGAGGTCGTACCTGGAGTTCGAAAAGCCTATCGAAGATCTGGAGGTGAAGATCGAGGAACTGAAGCGAATATCCGACGGCAAGGACATCAACCTGACCGGGGAAGTAAAGAAGCTTGAGAAGAAGGTGCGCGATCTTCGGACCGAGATCTTTTCGAAGCTTACCCCCTGGCAAAAGACGCTCCTGGCAAGACATCCCGACAGACCCTATACACTTGATTACATACCGCTTATCACCGAGGATTTCATTGAACTTCACGGCGACAGGAGGTTTGCCGACGACAAGGCGATAGTCGGGGGGCTTGCTAGGATAAAGGGCCAGCCCGTCGTGATCGTCGGCCAGCAGAAGGGGCGCGGCACAAAGGAGAGAATAAAACGGAATTTCGGGCAGCCTCACCCCGAAGGGTACCGGAAGGCACTGCGACTGATGGAGCTCGCCGAGAAGTTCAAGCGACCGGTCATCACTTTTGTCGACACGCAGGGCGCCTATCCCGGGCTCGGCGCGGAGGAGCGGGGCCAGGCAGAGGCGATCGCAGTCAACCTCATGCGGATGTCACGGCTCGGGACGCCGATAGTTTCGGTCGTGATCGGCGAGGGCGGGAGCGGCGGCGCGCTTGCCCTCAGTGTGGCCGACCGCTTCTACATGCTCGAGCATTCGGTGTATTC
The DNA here is from genome assembly GCA_021787505.1 of Nitrospirota bacterium. Taxonomy (GTDB): domain Bacteria; phylum Nitrospirota; class Thermodesulfovibrionia; order Thermodesulfovibrionales; family UBA6898; genus Sulfobium. The sequence goes on from JAJYLU010000229.1 coordinate 939, forward strand.
GGTCATATCCCCTGAAGGCTGTGCGGCGATACTCTGGAGGAAGAACGGCGAGCTCGGCCCGGAGGATTTTTCGAAGGCTGCCGATGCGTTGAAGCTCACCGCGCAGGACCTCCTGAAGTTCAAGATCATAGACGACATTATCGCCGAACCGGTAGGGGGGGCGCACAGGGACGTTGAGCAGGCTGCGAAGAACATCGGGGACAAGATTGTCGTTGCCCTCGAAGAATTGAGCCAGAAGACCCCTGCCAGGCTCGTGGAGGAACGGTATAAGCGGCTGAGAAAGATAGGCGGACTCGCAGAAGAGGCGCAGTAGCCGGAAGCGCTCCCGATTTTGTTACAATAATAAATAATAATCTTGGAGGAAGCATGAAGAAAATAATTGTCCTGCTGCTTCTTGCGTTGGCGGTCGTCTCATGTCAGAAGAAGGAGGAGCCGAAACCGCAATATCAGTTCCCGACGGGTCCTATCCAGCCCGGTCCGATGCAGGATGAAACAGTGATGCTGAAGGAAGTGGTGAAGAACGACCCGAAGAATGTCGCCGCGTGGATAAAGCTCGGGAATGCCATGATGGACACGAACCGTTTCAGCGAGGCGGTCGATGCATATCAGAAGGCGCTTGCGCTGGACCCGAAGAATGTCGACGTGAGAGTCGACATGGGGACCTGCTACAAGAATACGGGAAGGCCCGATATCGCGGTGAAGGAGTACAGAAAAGCGATCGAGATAAACCATAATCATCCCCTTGCGCACCGGAATCTCGGTGTTGTCCTGGCCGATCTAAAGGACAATGTGCAGGCTGTGAAGGAGTTCGAGAGGTATCTCCAGCTTGCCCCGAACGCCCCCGATGCGCCGGCGATCAGAAATCTCATGCAGCAATTGAAGGCCGCCAAATAATTTTATTTTGCGGACGATGCAGGATAAGCTCGCACGCGTGCCGGCCAAGCCGGGCGTCTACCTTTTCAAGGACGAAAAAGGCAGGATACTCTATGTAGGCAAGGCAAGGGACCTGAAAAACCGCCTTCGCAGCTACTTTCAGAAATCGGCGGCCCTCGACGAAAGGAAGGCCGCGATGGTGAGGAGCGTCAGGGACTTTGAATACACCGCTACCGAGAACGAACTCGAGGCCTTTGTGCTCGAAGCGAACCTTATCAAGCAGTTCCGGCCGAAATATAATATACTCCTCAGGGACGACAAGAGCTATCCTTATCTGAAATTAACGGTGAACGAGACATGGCCGCGTCTCGAAGTGGTGAGGAGGGTCCGGAAAGACGGGGCGCGATACTTCGGCCCGTACGTCCCTGCAGGCGCGATGTGGGAAATCCTCTCCTTTATCCGGAACAATTTTAATATCAGGACCTGCAAATATTCACTCGAAAAGAGGATGAGGCCGTGTATCCAGCACCAGATCAAGAGGTGCATGGCACCCTGCGGCGGCAACGTGGATCATGACGAATATATGCAGATGATCGGCGAGGTGAGGCTCCTTCTTGAGGGCAGGAACAGCGGCCTTCTCAGCGTCCTCGAAAGAAAGATGAGGCGGCTTTCCGCAGAAATGAAGTATGAGGAGGCGGCGCTACTGCGGGACAGGATACGGGCGATCAGGCAGATATCCGAAAGGCAGAAGGCGGTCGCTCCTCAGCTCGGAGATGTGGACGTTATCGGGATTTTCAGAGAAGCGGGAAGGGCGGTCTTTAAGGTATTATTCATCCGAAACGGCTTCATGATCGGATCACGGCATTTCAGCATCGTCGATGCGGCAGGGGAGACAGACGGTGCCCTGCTCGGCAATTTCATCGGACGGTTCTATGAAAAAGAGATCATCCCTGCGCCTGAAGTCCTTTGTCCGTTTCGTCCTGAAGATGCCGGGCTGCTCGCCTCATGGCTTTCCGGCAGGCGGGACTCTGCGGTGAAGATCGCCGTACCCAAAAGGGGGATCAGGAAGAAACTTGTGGCGATGGCGGAAGAGAACGCCCTGCTTCTTTCCCGGAGCGACCGGGGACCGGAGGGGACCACACCGACGGAGAGGCTCCCGGAATTCCTCGGGCTCGAAAAAGTCCCGGAAGATATCGGGGCGTTCGATATCTCTAACATCGCGGGCAGGGAGCCGGTCGGCGCCTTTGTCTATTGGTCGGACGGCACGTTTCGAAAAGATAAATACCGGCATATCCGGATGGACGCGGTGCAGGGGCCGGATGATTACGCGATGATGAAGGAGATGGTTAGGAGGACTTTTAAAAAGTCATCAGGAGTCAGGAGTCGGGATTTAAAAGTAAAGAGTGAGGAGTTAGGAGTTAAGGGCAAAGAAGAAGACACCTCACTCCTTACGCCTGACGCCTTGCGCTCTTCACACCTTACTCCTGACGCCTCACGTCTTACGCCTTTGCCTGTGCCTGATCTCATCGTAATTGACGGTGGAAAGGGACAGCTCGGGGCTGCACAGAAGGCATTGGAAGAACTCGGCATTGACACGGCGGTCATAGCGGTTGCAAAAGACCCTGACAGGGCCTTTCTCGGGGACCGGGAAGAACCCCTCAGTCTGGAAGACGGCGGTGCTCCGTCGCTCCTCCTCAGGAGGATACGGGACGAGGTCCACCGGTTTGCTGTCCGCTATCACAAGAAGCTGCGGGCGAAGAGGACCTTTGAATCGCCTCTCGAAAAGATCCCCGGGGTCGCGAGGAAGAGGAGGTTTGCGCTGCTGAAGCACTTCGGCAGCATCGAGGCTATACGGAACGCCCCGGTCGAAGAGATCGCGGGGCTCAAGGGTTTTCACAGAAAGATCGCGGAGAAGATACTCGAATCACTGGCGAAGTCAGAGAAGGAGACAGCATGAAAATTTTTATTTCGGGCTCGCTCGCATACGACAGGATCATGGATTTTCCGGGAAGGTTTTCGGACCATATCCTCCCTGACAAACTCCATATACTGAACGTCTGCTTTACCGTCAACGGCATGATCGAGAAGTTCGGGGGCACCGCCGGAAACGTTGCCTATTCGCTTAGCCTCCTGGGGGAAAGACCGGTCGTAGTCGCTACGATCGGCAAAGACTACGCGGCCTATTTCTCGTGGCTCAAGCAAAACGGTATCCCTGTCGAAGGCATCAGGATCATCGATGAGGAATTCACTGCGGGGGCCTATATTACCACCGACAAGGCCGACAATCAGATAACCGGGTTCAACCCTGGTGCGATGAAGCACCGGGCAGGCTATTCGCTCGAAAAGGCAGACGGCGGGGCGATTTGCCTGGTCGCGCCTGGTAACCTCGGGGACATGATCGGATACGCTGAGGACTGCAGGAAGGGTGGGATACCGTATGTCTGCGATCCCGGGCAGTCGCTCACGCAGTGGGACGGAAAGGCGCTGAGAGAATGGATCAGGGGGTCTCTGCTTCTGATCACAAACGATTATGAACTCGAGTTGGTGA
>JAJYLU010000230.1 GCA_021787505.1 Nitrospirota bacterium
GACCCTGAGCCGGTTCGATTCGGATATCTTCCTGTATTCGGTGCCCTGAAGGATCTGCAGCTGCCACAGCCTGATGAGAAGGATAAGGAACCCAGCGATGATAACATACCCGATGATGCGGACCTTATCGAGACCGTTTTTCTCAGTCAACATGCTTCGGCCTTATGAATATCCCCGCCGGCGCGTTCAGAAGCGACTGCATGAACGAGACGAACAGGGCAGTCGAAAAAAGCGCCGGCATCCTGTCGAACATCGCCTTCGTCAGGAAGACGACCAGATTGTCGGTAAACGTCAGGAACGCAACCGAGAAGATGCCCAGTACCGGGGTCCACCTCAGCAGGCCGCCCGAAACGAAGAAGTATGAGGAAAAACCGATGATCGCCTTGCTCAGCATATGCGGCCCGATAAACGAGAGAGAGAGGCTGTCTTCGATCGCGCCGGTGATGATGCCCAGCAGAAGTCCTTTGGTTTCGCCGTATCGCAGACCGGTATAGAAGACGACTAGCGCCGTGAGGTCCGGCGAGATACCGAGGACGGAAATCCTCCCCTGAAGGAAGAAGGCGAGCAATACGGCGATGGCGAGGAAGAGATATCTCATTTGACGATGATAACTTCTTCCATTTCGGCACTGTCCTGAAACGGCTGCACCTCGAGATACTGGAAGTTCGACTCGTCCGCCCGGCCGCCTACCTTCGATACATAGCCGACCGGTATTCCGGGAGGGAAAAGCATGTCGAGACCCGAGGTGATCACGATCTCGCCGGCTTTTACCGGCTCCTCAAAGGAGACGTATTTCAGTATGCATCTACTCGTGCCGGTGCCGGAAAGTACCCCTTCAGTCCTGCTGCCCTGAAGCCTCACCGAAGCCGAAAAGTTGATGTCATTCAGCAAGAGGAGGCGCGAATAGGAGCCGGTCACACTCGTGATCTTTCCGGCGAGCCCCTTCGGTGTGATCGCGGTCATGTCCTTGCCGATACCGTCGGCCGAGCCTTTATCGAGAAAAAACGTGTGTGTCCAGTTGTCGATGCCCCGTGCGATCACCCTCGCCGTAGCTACGTAATCCTTGTGACGCTCCCTGAGGGCGAGCAGCTCTCTCAGCCGCTTGTCTTCAAGCATCGCCTCGCGATACTTTTCCCTTTCGAGGAGGAGCTCCTGCACGCGTTTTTTCAGTGCAGTATTTTCGGCATCCCGGAGGGCGATCATCCTGAACGGCCTCTTTATCGCGTCCGTGACCGACTGGGTTGCGGCATGCATCGAGTTAAGAAGCCCGCCCGTGAAATCGACCGAGAGGGTGTGGCCTTTTCTGCTCTGGTACGTCATGAGGACGAACGAAAATACGGCGACGGCCAGGAAAAGAAACATCTTTCTTCGCGGCATTAACTATGTTATCGCAATTCTGCGAAGCATTTCCAGTTCATCGAGCATCTTGCCGACCCCCATGACGACCGCGGTAAGAGGGTTCTCGGCGACGATGACGGGAAGGCTGGTCTCCTGCTTGATCAGGACATCGATGCCGCGAAGGAGCGCGCCTCCTCCTGCCAGGACTATGCCCCTGTCGACGATGTCGGCCGCCAGCTCGGGCGGCGTATTTTCGAGGGCGACCTTGATGGTGTCCAGGATGATGTTGATCGGCTCCGAGAGCGCCTCCCTGATCTCGTCTTCGTTGATCGTGATCGTCTTGGGTATGCCGGATATCAGATCGCGGCCCTTGATGTCCATCATCCTTTTTTCCGCCGCACCTACATCGCAGGCAGAGCCGATCTCGATCTTGATCATCTCCGTCGTCGTCTCGCCGATCATCAGATTATAGCGCCTCTTGATGTACGCCATGATCGACTCGTCCATCTTGTCGCCGCCGACCCTTACCGCCTTGCTGTAAACCACGCCGTCCAGGGAGATGACGGCGACGTCGGTGGTGCCCCCGCCGATATCGACGATCATGTTTCCCGAAGGTTCGCCGACAGGGAGCCCCACGCCGATTGCGGCCGCCATCGGTTCTTCGAGCAGATAGACCTCTCTTGCGCCCGATGCCTCGGCGGCGTCCTTGACCGCCCGCTGCTCTACCTGCGTGATCCCCGACGGCACGCCGACGATCACCCGCGGCGACACGAAGCTCCGCCGGTTGTGGACCTTCTTGATGAAGTATTTCAGCATCTCGCCGGTGGCGTCGAAGTCCGCGATGACGCCGTCTTTCATCGGCCTTATGGCCATGATGTTCGAAGGGGTCTTGCCGAGCATCCGCTTTGCCTCGGCGCCGACCGCGACCGTCTTTTTATTGTCCTTCCTGATGACGACGACGGACGGTTCGTCGCAGACGATCCCTTTTCCTTTCACGTAAACGAGGGTGTTGGCTGTTCCGAGATCTATTGCAAGGTCGTTCGAAAACAATCCGAGTATGTTATGGAAAAACATGTTTCCTCCGGGGTGGCTATAAAGTTTCTATCACTACCGTCTTCGCGATCTCGTCCCCAAGACGCATGCCGTCTTTACTGCCAAGGACGAGAAGGAACTCGACGACGGAAACCATCACGATAAATATCCAGCCGATGAACGGGACGATCCAAAGCGCGTATCCCACGCCGAACGTGCTGTTGCGCAGTATGGAATCCTTAAAAGAGCAGGGGCCGCCGGTCTCCGCGGAAAGGACCTTCAGCCTGAGCAGTTTCTTGCCGACACTCCTGCCGTCGAAAAAACCGTCTCCCAAAAGCAGATACATCAGCCCCGCGTAAAAGCCGGCCCTCGGGATTATTTCTATGACTGCTGCGATGAGAATGAAATCAACGATTTTTGCCGCAGTCCTCAGAAGAAGCCCTGCCCTCTTTTGTTCCTCGGACATTCAAGATAGTACCAAATGGGCGTATTTTTTTCAATGAAAGCGGAAAATAAACAAAACCCGGCACAGCTGCTATAATGTAACTGGACTAGGTGAGAATCCGCAGCAATTTCGATGTCTTTCCCGGGTATATTCGGACGTCGAGGCGGGCAGCGAGCTGTTTCCCGGAAAGAGAAAAAAAGGAGAATACGAAACGATGGCCGGAGTACTCGAGCAGTTATATGAGCTGACCAAGGAGCCGAAGATCGCATATTTTTCGATGGAGATAGGGGTCCACAACGACATCCCGACATACAGCGGCGGGCTCGGCGTGCTCGCCGGCGACACGATACGCTCTGCCGCTGACCTTAGGTTGCCGATGGTGGCGGTGACGCTGTTGAGCAGGAAGGGATATTTCATCCAGGACATCGATGAAGCCGGCCGGCAGATCGAGAGGCCCTTCGAATGGGACCCCTCCCGCTACATGGAACTCCTCCCCCAGCGGGTGACTGTCACTATCGAAGGGCGCGAAGTCTCTCTTCAGGCGTGGCAGTACAATGTAAAAAGTCTCACCGGCGGATATATCCCGGTCTTCTTCCTCGACACGGACCTCGCCGACAACCAGCCGAAGGACCGCGAGATCACCGCCTATCTGTACGGCGGAGACAAGGAATACCGGCTGAAGCAGGAGATTGCGCTCGGGCTGGGCGGCGTGAGAATGCTCCACGAGATGGGGTTTGAGATAAAGAAATATCATATGAACGAGGGCCATGCAAGTTTCCTCACGCTGGAGCTCTTAAACCGGTTCAAAAAGCCGATAGAGGACGTCTGGGACGAGAAGCTCGTCTGGGACAAGACTAGCGTTAAGAACCTCTGCGTCTTCACGACCCATACGCCGGTGGAAGCCGGCCACGATAAATTTCCGTACGACCTCGTGGCGAGGGTCATGGGCGAGATCATTCCCGTGCCGGTCCTCAAGGACCTGGCCGGCAAAGATTATCTCAATATGACGATGCTTGCCCTGAATCTGAGCCGCTACATAAACGGGGTGGCAAAGAAACACGGAGAAGTCTCCCAGAGCATGTTCCCCGGGTACGAGATACACGCGATCACGAACGGAGTCCACTCGTTCACCTGGACCTGCGACAGCTTCAGGAGATTATATGACGAATACCTTCCGGGATGGGCCAATGAACCGGAACTCTTCGTAAGAATCGGCCGCATCCCTGATAACAGGCTCTGGGAAGCCCATCTCGCCGCCAAGCGAGATCTTCTCGGGCTCGTAAGAGAGCAGACCGGCGATGAACTTTCACCGGATGTTCTCACCATTGGTTTTGCGAGAAGGGCGACAGCCTATAAAAGGGCTGACCTTCTCTTCAGGGACCTTCCCCGCCTCGAACGCATAGGCGCCGGCAAGATTCAGCTCGTCTACGCCGGCAAGGCCCACCCCCAGGACGAGCCGGGCAAGCAGCTGATCCAGAACATCTTCCGGTATAAGGGGCTTCTCAGGGACAAGATAAAGATCGTTTACCTGAAGAAC
>JAJYLU010000231.1 GCA_021787505.1 Nitrospirota bacterium
GGCCAAGAAGCTGCTGCATGCAAGAAAGCCAAAGTAGGTCAGGAGTATAAAAGATATTCCTGCGGCGACCGATAATGCCGCTAAACCTTGAACTTCTGTAGTTCCTTGAGGAGGCGGAGGGCCTCTTCTTTAAGAGAACCGATCACCGTATTCATCTCGTTCCCCGAACGTATCAGCTTGTCCGAAGTTGAATGGATCTTCTCTATGGACTCGACGATGGCGATGCTCTTCTCTTTCTGCTTGCCCGTGGCGGCGGCTATCTGGGCGGCCTGGCGGGAGACATTTTCGATTACGATCCCTATCTGCCTGCTGCCGTCCTTCTGCTCGTTTGTCGCCATTTTCACCTGATTCGAGAGGTCTTTCACCCGTTCGGACGCCTCGACGATGAACCTGCTTCCCTTGCTCTGTTCCTGTATCGCGCGGGCAATGGTTTCGGTCTGTTCCGTCATCGCCTCAACCGCGTCGGTAATCTGCTTGATTACCTGCGATTCTTCGGCGGTCGCCCGCTGGATGGCCTTGGCCATTTCGGTGGAAGCGCGGGAGCTTTCCACGATCTCCTCCAGCGCGCTATTTACGTCCCTGACCAGATGGAGACCTTTTTCAACGGTATGAATCCCGTCGGTTGCCATCATGATGCTCGATTTTGTTACGTCCTGGACGGATTTGATGAGAGAGGCGATCTCGTTGGTCGAGACGGAGGCCCTCTCTGCGAGGTTTTTTATCTCGTCGGCAACGATCGAAAAACCTTTTCCATGCTCTCCTGCCTTTGATGCGAGTATGGCGGCATTGAGGGCGAGGAGGTTCGTCTGGTCCGCGACGTCGTCAATCACGGTGAGTATCTTGCCTATATCGTCGGTCCTCTTTCCGAGGAGGTTGATCACATCGGACAGGGCTACGACGCTCTTTTTGATATTTTCCATCCCTGCGAGGGCCGCGTTCGCAGCCTGAATGCCCTTGTCCGAGGCGTTGACAGTTACCGCCTCCGCGAGCCGGACCGAGTCGCCGGCCCGATGTTCGATATCCCTGGTAGTGGCGCTCACTTCGTCGATTGACGACGCAATTTCTTCGGACGAAGTAGAAAGGTTCTCTATGCTCGCGGCGATCTGTTTGATCGAGGATATCATCTCCTCGATGGACGAGGCCGTGTCATGGGCGGTCTCACTGAAGACGTTGGCGTTTTCGGCGATGCGTTCTATGGATGCTGTCATCTGCAGTATCGCCGACGAGGTGTCGCCGGCGGATTCCGAGAGGCTGCCCGTGCTCGCGACGACCTTGGAGATGGACCCGTCCACCTCTTCGATCGCCACGGCTGTCTCCTCCACCGCCTTTTTCTGGACGTCCGCCACCGACAGTATCGACTGCGAGGAAGACGCGATGTTCGCAGTAGCCTCCGAGACGCTGCCGGTGATGCCGCCGATCTTCGAAAGCATGTCTTTAAGGTTGAAGGCCATTCTGTTGATCGCCCTGCCAAGGGACGCGACCTCATCTTCGCCCTTCACATCCACCACCGCCGTGAGATCTCCCGAAGCGATCCTGTCTGCGGTTTTTTCCATTACGAGGATGGGCCGCGTAATGAATTTCGAAATCGAAAAATAGACGAGCCCGATCGAAATGATGAAACAGAGCAGCGAAATACCGAGTGCCCATAAGAGCAGCGTATAGAGTTGCATCCTGATTGCCGCCATCTTGACGCCCACCCTGAAAGTCCCCACGGTCTTCCCCTCGGCGTTGCGCAGCGGAAAAGAGATGTCGTAATAGGAGTCGACCGTCTGAGTGAGGGGCTGAGCCGACGAGAGGGCGGCGGCGGTGGCTTTGTCGGTAAGGGTTTTGCCGATCTGCCCCGGGTTGTCCTTGAACAGAACTTTTCCGTCTTTGTCAAGCACCATTGCGTACCCTATCGCCTTGTCCCTTGAGATGAACTCCTGCATTTTCTCATTGACACCCTCCAGCGACTCGATCGGGACACCGAGGCCGAGGACCTTGCCGAGGTCTCTCTGAAGCCCCTCGCCGACCGCCTCCGTCTTCGAGAGAATAGCTTTCTTATATTTCTCGGTCGCCACTAAAGTCAGAACGCCGGTGTTTATTGCAATAATGAAGAAGAGGATCCCCGCTGTTACCAGCACCGCCTTTTTATTGAGGTTCATTCCGGATTTCATTTAATAACCTTTGTCGCGGACGTCAATAATTCGAAAGGTATCTTCAGCCCCATCGCGGTGGCCTCCTTGAGGTTTATGATCATTTCGATTTTTTTGGGTTGCTCAACGGGCAGGGAGGAGGGTTTGGCCCCCTTGATCACCTGCGCCGCCATCCTTGCGGCCTCACGGCCCTGCTCGCGGGGGTCCGCCGCTATGGTGAGTATCACCCCCGATGTCTCCCCGCCTCCGATCGTGGCAGCCGCAGGAATCTTCGCTTTCCTGGCCAGCCCGATTATATTATTGACGCAGTGCATTGCAGCGCACCCTGTCGTGAGAAATAGCGCGTCTACGTTCGCGATTTTCGGGGTGTCGGTCGCCCTTCTGATGTTGAACCGGACGGAGCGGAACCTGTAGGCGGCCTCAAGTTTTTTGACTTCGCCGGCCTGCAGCAGCGTGTCCTTTTCGGCGTCGTTGACCACGACGCCGAGCGTTGAGAAGTTTACGATGCTTTTGAAGTTTTTGATAAGGCTTGCGACCGGCACCTTGGAACTGATGCCCGTGGCATTTTTCCCCGTTATCCCGAGGGCCTGGGGGTCGAATACCCCGGCGAAAACGATCGGGATGTCAGACGTCTCGCCCATCGCCGTTATGGTGGCCGGAGCTCCGTAGGAAATGATTACATCGGAGCCGATGGCGACCAGTTTTCTTGCTGCGTTTGTCCAGGACATCGGCTCCGGGGTCGGACTCTGCAGGACGATCTCCGCGTTGCCGGGACCGAGACCCTCGGCGGCCAGGGATTCGGTGAAACTCCTGTGGATGTCCTTATAATAGGGGATGCTGCCGGTCATGATGACACCGATCATCTTCTGGTCGGCCGAGGCCGGCCCGGAAGAAAAGATCAGGAGAAACGTGAGGAAGAAGGTCAGGATGATTTTATCGGTGATCCGATTTGCTATATATACTTTTTTGTGTTTCATAGCGCGGTTCCCTACCATCTCTTCGAGAGCGTCAGCAGGATTATGTGGGCCTTGCCGTCCACTACGTCGTCATTCGGGTTGTCCAGGACGTCGTCAAAATCGCTGTAACGGTACTCCACGCCCAACCCTATGCCCCCTTTAAACTGGTACTCGCCTGAAAATGAAAAGAGTAATTCCCTCGTCTTCAACTCCGCGAAAGAAGCTATAGAGACCGGTAGGAGAAGGTTGACGTCCGTCGGATAGAAAGCGCCTCTGCAGATCGTGTAACTCACTCCCGCATTGAGCGTTATATTATTTTTCGGAAGATAATTAATGTCAAGAGCATAATTGTGCATAAGATCCGCGTTCGGCACAAGGGGGTCTGTACGGGGCACTCCCGTGATGTCATCGTAAACGATGTCCTGGCGCGTCTTATTGTGCGCATAAGCATAGCTTGCCGTGACCGACAGGTCGTTCATCAGGAGATACGTCAAACTCCCCAGCAGCCTGTCTCTGTTGACATCCCGGTCCCGGGCAGCGAGCGTGTCAGTAAAATGGAGGTCATCCCTCCGTTCGTTGGCGATAGCGAAACTTACGAGGGCGGTCACCTTCGGATGGGGCGAGACAGAGACCGACACTTTCCCCTCGTCCGAACGATCGGGCTCCGTATTGTATGCCGGATCATAGTTGAACTTGTGTGTGTAACCGGCCCTCACGTATACGCCCTTTATGACTCTCAGGTCGGCGGACAGGGAGGCGACATTTTTTTCGGTGTGTTCGGGGAGGTCCCATTCGAGCGACACGCTTCTGCGTATGTTTTCGTAGGAGTATTCGCCTTTCACCGTCACCCCTGTCGTGAGACGGTATCTGATGACTGCCGAGACTCTGTCCGTTACCGAGGATATAGAGGGCTCGACGGCATAAGTATAGGAATTCAGCGGGTTTGTCCTGTCCGCGATCGTGACCGTGTCGGGGTTGTCGATATCGGACTCCCTGTGACGGTACTTCAGAAAAAACGCCAGCCGAGGGGACTCAATCCACGATATCTCACCAGCCCCGATGAAATAGTCGGCCTTCGCGCCGCTGTCGCTGTTTTCCCTGTTTATCCCGGAAAGGGTCGCCGATGCCACGAGGCTGCCGGTATATGAGGTATGAATCTTCAGGGTATTCGAGGACCCCTTGAGGTCCGGGACGAGGTTATGCGGGTATTCTCCAGCGGCCCTTACCGCGGAAGCGGAATAAAAG